>CAYWHT010000779.1:0-1929 GCA_964458135.1 uncultured Saprospiraceae bacterium
ATCGAGGGGTACGCACCTTGAAATACCACCAGAGAAATGCAGCCAGCAGCAAGAGCGTGTAGAGCTGTTTCATAAACTTGTGGTTGTTTGACTGAAATAAATATTATCCGCCCGGGAAGCGGACTTCCCGGGCGGATAAAGGGGAGTGTGCAATGCAAGGGGATTACTGCTTCATAAAGCGTTGGGTCTGGAAGCGGCCGGTTTTTTCGTCCCATACTTTGAGCAGGAAAGTACCATTTGCGAAAGCGCCGATATCGAGGGTGCTTTGCGGGTTGACCAGCTGACCGGCGCGTAGCAACTTACCCTGCAGATCGAAAATCGCATACTCGAGCGGCTTGGGTTCGTAGAGTTTCACTGTCAACTGCCCGGAGGTGGGGTTGGGGAACAGCTGCTCGATAAATTCGGCGCGGGCGCCGGCAAGTTGGGTGATCGGCGTGGTTTGACCGGCGTAGTTCGGGTTGGGCCGGTCGACAACGAAGCGGTCGCCGTTTTCGGTAACCCAAAGATCGATTCCGGCGGGCATGTGGAAGCGATCGTCCTTGGGAACGGTTTCGGTGGGGTTGCTCGTCGCCGATTTGATGGTGTAGACGACCAGGGAATCCATTGAAGCCTGAATCCACTTGACCTGGGTGAAGCTGCCCTTTTCGCGCGTCCAGTCGTAGCCTTGGTCCGCATCGCGGATCAAGCCCCAGGAGCCCTCGCCGGTATAGACTGATCCCGTAGCTGCATCGCGAATAAAGCCTTTGTCACTGCCCGATTTATCCGACGGGCGTATCGGCCAGGTATTCTTCGCTACGTGCGAGTCGCATTCGATAATCAACTGCACATTGTACTGGTGGAACAGCGGCGACCAGTTGATGTACATCGGCGTCTTGTAGGTTTTTCCGGAGTGGTGGGGCGCAATGGAGTAGTGGTATTGCGCCAGTTTCCAGATGGTCTTTTCATCGTTCATCAGCAGGTCGGTCTGCAGCCAGTTGGTCTGGTCGCCGGCCACGGAGATCATGACGTTCAGCGTGTAAAAGCGGATCAAGCTGCCGCCGAAGTTAATGGCGTAGTAGATGTCGGGCTGGCGCACGTCAAAGAGGTTGACCATAACTTCGTTATTGCGCTCGTGGTTGCCGCGGGTGGGCAGGATGGGCGCCATGCGGCCGTCTTCGCCGATGGTGTACTGCCAGTCGTCCATCCAGGTTTTCCATTGGCCGTCGGTATCCTTGTCGGTATAATCGCCGCCGAAGGCCACAAAGTCGGGGCGAATGGCTTGCACCACCTTGTTGGACTGAATGCGCGGCTCGTGCGGCGTCGTCTCGGAACCGGAGCGACGCGAGTCTCCTCCGGCGATAATCGACAGCGGTACGCTGGGATCGTTCGGCAAAGTCTTAAACCAGAACCGTCGGCTGACCGATTCACTATCTACGATGACGAAGTAATAGGCCGTATTCGGCTTCAGCCCGGTAAGCCGCACGAAGTGGTTGTTCATATCTTTGTAGACGACCGTGCGGTCGGGCAACTGGAAATTCTCGTAGCTTTCGAAATCCTGTCCGTGATCTTCGGTACTGTAAAGCAGGGCGACGCTGTGGCCGGAAATCTGGTTCCAGCCGATGGTCATGGTGGTCGACGGGTCGCCGTTGATGATGAGCCGGTATTTGTCGGTGGCGCCGAAGGCCAGCGTGCCCAGCAGGACGAATAAAATCAGGGTGTATAAATGCTTCATCGAGATAAAAATTTTCCTTTAAATTATTAAGGAAAACAGCAGCCGGAATGAATTAGAACTTTAATTTTTTATTAACCTTTTTGGGATGCCCGATCTTCGTTCTTCGATTAAAGCGGAAGCTTTTATTTTTCCGCTAAAAAGCGCCTGTGCAAACACAAAACCTTACCCGTCGGTGGTCTTTTCTATTACTCATCGCCCTTCTCGGCCTCCTGTTGGGC
>CAYWHT010000780.1:0-1561 GCA_964458135.1 uncultured Saprospiraceae bacterium
GGGTGGGGAGGGGAGGAAGATCCAAATCGATGCTGTTGAGTATCGTCAGTGTCAAGAACTTGGTCGTAGCTCCTGTAGAAAGAATTCTGAATAACTCGAGTTTGCGCTCGAGAGCATAGTACAAGTAGCGGTTAATCAATCTAGATTCGTCGGTCGACCGAACTACATATGTACGCTGGTAGGCATCGAACTTGCCCTTGTAGTACTTGATGGGAAAAATGCCATTGTTGTCATTCCGGATTCGAAGCCGGAGCTCCGTCCTTACGCAATCAACCCGGATTCTGATACACTTCCAACATACGGTGCAAATCCGCCAGCGTATTCGCCTCCTCCACCGGCTTATCCTTCCGCCAGCGGTGAATGCGCGGGAAACGCAATGCCACCCCCGATTTGTGGCGGTTAGACCATTGAATGCCTTCAAAGTGGATTTCGAAAACATAGACGGGCTTCACGCTACGCACCGGCCCAAAACGCTCGATGGTATTGCGGCGCACCCACGAGCTGATCTCGCGAAATTCCTTGTCCGATAAACCGGAATACGCCTTGGTGAAGGGCACGAGCTCCTCCCCGTCCCAAACGGCGAAAGTGAAGTCGGTAAACAGGTTGGCCCGCCGGCCGTGGCCACGCTGCGCGTAGATCATCACCGCATCGATGGACAGCGGGTCCACCTTCCACTTCCACCAGTCGCCGCGCCGGCGGCCGGCCTTATAGACGGAGTTTCTACGCTTAAGCATGATGCCCTCGCTATGGTGCTTGCGGGCGTTGGCGCGCTCGGCTTCCAGTTCCTCCCAGCTATTGAAAGATACGGTTTCGGAAAGTAGCAGGATGCCCGAAGCATCGTATTCCTCCAGTAATGCTTTCAGCCGGGCGCGCCGCTCCTCCAGGGGTTGCTCGCGGTAATCCTGGCCCCGGTATTCCAGCAGGTCGTAGGCGATCATGACGATGGGCGCATTTTTCATCGTGCTTTTGGTCACGTTTTTGCGCCCGATGCGGGTTTGCAGCTTTTTGAAGGGCAGGGGCTCGCCGTCTTTCCAGGGCATGATCTCCCCGTCGATGACGGCGCCGTTGGGCAGGAGTTGCGCCAGGGGATGAAATTCGGGAAATTTATCGGTCACCAGCTCCTCCCCCCGCGACCAGACGAACACCTCCCCCTTGCGCACGATAATCTGCCCCCGGATGCCGTCCCACTTGCGCTCGGCTTGCCATTCCGCGGGCGCTCCCAGGGTGTTCGGATCCTCTTCCAATGGATAAGCCAGATAAAAGGGATACGGGCGAGAGACGTCATCCAGTGGATCTTCTTCGTAGACCAGCTTTTCAAAGCTGGTGGTATCGGGCGTCCAATTGCCCATCAGGCGATGGGCCAGCTTGTTTTCCTCGATGCCGCTGTACTTGGCCAGGGCGCGCACCATCAGCTTCTGTGAAACGCCCACCCGGAAGCTGCCGGTGATCAGTTTGTTGAACAGGAAGCGCTCAAGGCGCCCCAATTGCTCCCAAGCCTTAATAACCGCCGCTTTACGTTCTTCCTCTTCCATCTCCTTCAACTGCCGGGTGTAGTTGATCC
>CAYWHT010000780.1:1571-1925 GCA_964458135.1 uncultured Saprospiraceae bacterium
TCACCAGCGACATAGTCTCCGCCAAATCCCCCACCACGTGGTGCGACTCCTCAAACAACCACTGCGGAATCCCCGCATAGCCCGACGCCCACTCCCGCAAATAATTGGAATTGACCGCCCGCTTGGGCCGCCGGTGCGACAACATGGCCACCGCCCACAATTTATCCTGACCTTCCGCCTGCCGAAAAAACTCCACCAACGCGTCGACTTTAACGTTGGTCTTGGTGGTTTGATCCAGGCGAATGAAGAGGTTGGCGAAGTGTTTCATTGATAGTGAGTAGTGAGCAGTGCCCGTCCTCGTTCCTCGGCCGGGTAAAAATCCAAAATCCAAAATCAAAAATCAAAAACCCAAAA
>CAYWHT010000781.1:0-1924 GCA_964458135.1 uncultured Saprospiraceae bacterium
ATCGTCGACGCCATCATCCTGCAGCAGGACGCCTTCGACGCGGTGGACGCGCGCACGCCCATGCAGCGGCAGAAATATATGACCGAGAAAGTGCTCGCCGTTACCGATACGGAATTGGCCTTCGACACTTTCGAAGAGATCAACCCTTACTACAAGAAAATCATCAATACGCTCAAGCAGATGAACTATTCCTCTTTCGAATCGCAAGATTTCAAAAAATTCGAATCCGAGCTAGAGGAACTGCTGGCGGAAAGAAAGCCGAAATAATGGAGACCAAAGCTTTTCAACGGATTTACACCAAGATCGACCAGATTACCAAGGCTACCTGTATGGTGCACGCCACGGGAGTGGGCTACGAAGAGCTGGCCCTGGTGGCGGGACAGGCGGCGCAGGTGGTGAAGATCATCGGCGAAGAAGTCACCCTGCAGATCTTCGCCGGTACGGAGGGCATCCCCACCGACGGCGAAGTGGTGTTTCTGGGGCGCGCCCCTTCGCTGAAGGTGGGCGACGGCCTGGCGGGGCGCTTCCTCAACGCCTACGGCGACCCCATTGACCAGGGGCCCGATGTGGAAGGGGAGCCGCGCGAAATCGGCGGCCCCTCCGTCAACCCGGTGCGGCGGCAGCAGCCCTCCGAGGTGATTACCACCGGCATCGCGGGCATCGACCTCAACAACACCCTCGTCACCGGACAAAAGATTCCCTTCTTTGCCGATCCGGATCAGCCCTTCAACCAGGTGATGGCCATGGTGGCCCTGCGCGCCAAGGCCGACCGCATCATCCTGGGCGGCATCGGCCTGACCAACGATGACTACCTCTACTTCCGGCAGGTGTTCGAAAATGCCGGCGCGCTGCACCGCACCGTCAGCTTCGTCAACACCACCGAAGATCCGCCGGTGGAACGGTTGCTGGTGCCCGACATGGCGCTGACCGCCGCCGAATACTTCGCCGTGGAGCGCAACGAAAACGTGCTCGTGCTGCTGACCGATATGACGCTTTACGCCGACGCGCTCAGCATCGTATCTAACCGCATGGACCAAATCCCTTCCAAAGACAGCATGCCGGGCTCCCTGTACAGCGACCTGGCCAAGTTGTACGAGAAGGCGGTGCAATTCGAAGCGGGCGGCGCCATCACGATCATTGCGGTCACTACCCTTTCGGGCGGCGACATCACCCACGCCATCCCCGACAATACGGGCTACATCACCGAAGGGCAGCTCTTCCTGCGCCGCGATACCGAGATCGGCAAGGTGATCGTCGATCCCTTCCGCAGCCTGTCGCGCCTCAAGCAGCTGGTCATCGGCAAGAAGACCCGCGAAGACCACCCGCAGGTGATGAACGCGGCCGTACGCCTCTACGCCGACGCCGCCAACGCCCGCACCAAACTGGAAAACGGCTTCGACCTGACCGACTACGACGAGCGCACCCTGCAATTCGCCCGCGAATATTCCGACCGCCTGCTGGCCATCGACGTCAATATCGATACGGATGAGATGCTGGATATCGGATGGGAATTGTTTGCGCGCTGGTTCTCGGTGTCGGAGGTAGGGGTAAAGCAGGATTTGGTGAAGCGGTACTGGCCGGCGGGGTAAGTAGGTAGTGGTGCGGCTTCGTAGCACGTACCCACTACCGATGCGAATGGCGAGTTGAATGGAAATTGCATCTTGAAAGTGGACGGCACGTGCTGCCGGGAAGAGCTCCGGAGGAAGGTAGCTTGTTCGCCCCGGGCGGCCTATAGGTTCCGGGGAAAATTGGCAGGCTGATCACAGTCTCTGACCTCGATACAAAATACGATTTGAAAACCGAATAATACCGGATATAGTCCAACAACTCAGGATTTCGCTTCGCGTCTACTGCGTGGTTTGAAATTAGGGCGCAGCTATTTTTTAGCTCGCAAGTCCGGGATCCTGACCGCAGGGTCAGGGGC
>CAYWHT010000782.1:0-1911 GCA_964458135.1 uncultured Saprospiraceae bacterium
GGTTGCGCTCTACCGTCAGGGTTCCCGCTCTGCGCCCTTAATTGCACCAGATTGAAGTTGAAAATTAAAAACGTAATCATCTGCCAATTTTCCCACAACCCCACCCCCCAAACCCACGTTCCAACAACAACCGCCGTCATTGCTCATTCCCACCCGTGGGAAGCAAGCTTTCCGGCTTAATCCAAACCTAAAATCACCGCCATGCACCACTACCTATTCCCAATCCTGATCCTGTTCCTGACCTCCACGCTCCACGCCCAAATAAACCTCACCACCGAGCAGTGGCGCGAAGACCTTCGCCACTTCCAAACCACCGTACACGAAGATTACCAACACCTCTTTAAAAAAGTCAGCGCGGAGCAATTCGACGCCGAGGTGGAAGAACTGTACGCCGAAATTCCCCAACTCCAGGAACACGAAATTATCGTCGGCCTGGGGCGACTGGTGGCCCTCTTTGGTTACGGGCACACGCAGATGGGGGTCAACCCCTGGTACGCCGATAGCCCGGGCGGATTTCACATCATGCCCTTCAACCTGTACTGGTTTAGCGACGGGCTCTACGTGCAGGGGGTCCACCGGGATTACGAACGGGCCCTCGGGGCGCGGGTGACCCGGGTAAACGGCGCGCCGGTCAAGGAAGCCCTGGAGGCCATTCGCCCCGCCATCCCCGTGGAAAACGACATGTACTTCAAGGCCAACGGCCCGCAGTACCTGGGAGTGCCCGAATTGCTGCACGCCCAGGGCGTAACCGATGAGCTCCAATCTACCGTAACCCTGACGCTGGAAAAGGGAGGCGAAACTTTTGACGTCACCTTCCAACCCGCCAAACCCAACGGCTACCCCGGCGAGTACGGCCTGTTTCTATCGAAAGAGGACTGGCTCGACGCGCGCGACCAAAGCGATACCCCGCTCTGGCTCCAACAACTCGACCGCATCTACTTCTACGAATACCTGCCGGAAGACAAGACCGTCTACGTGCGCCACAGCAAGATCCGCAACGACTCCACCCAAAATATCGCGGAGTTTTACGAGGAGGTGTACAACTTTATCGCCGCCAACGAGGTGGAGAAATTGGTGCTGGACGTCCGCCTCAACGGTGGCGGCAACAACTACCTCAACAAGCCCATCGTCACCGGTGCGCTTTGCAGTAAGATCAACCAAACCGGAAAGTTTTTCGTCCTCATCGGCCGGCGCACCTATTCGGCCTGCCAAAACCTGGTCAACGAACTGGACAACTACACCAAGGCCGTCTTCGTCGGCGAACCCACCGGCGAAAACATCAACTTCTACGGCGACAACCGCCGCGAAATGCTGCCCAATAGCCAGATCCCCATGTACCTGTCCTTCGCCTGGTGGCAGGATAAGCCGCAGTGGGAAAACGCCTCCTGGCTATCTCCCGACATCGCGGTGGATCTGTCCTTCGCCGATTACAAAAACAACCGCGATCCCGTGCTCGCGGCCGTCCGGAATTTCGAGGAGCAAGACCTCGTAGTGGACCCGATCGAACACCTCTCCCAACTATTCATGCAGGGCAAGATCGATGAAGTCAAAAAAGAAGCGGTTCGCATGGTCAACGACCCGCGCTACAAATACTACGAGTTCGAAGACGCCTTCAATCAAACGGGCTATAACTTGCTGAACAACAATAACCTGGAGCCCGCTATCTTCGTCTTCCAAATGAATGCCGAGCTGTTTCCCGAATCCCCCAACGTGTGGGATAGCCTGGGCGAAGCCCACCTCAAAGCCGGCAATCCCGAAAAGGCCAAAGAATACTACCAAAAAGCCGCAGATATGGACCCGGAGGGAAGTGTGGGGGACAATGCGCAGAAAATGCTGGAGAAGATCGGCTCCCGCTAAACTAAGTAAATGATCATTTTCGGGAGCTTATTTTGACGATAGACAAGGCGCGAA
>CAYWHT010000783.1:0-1905 GCA_964458135.1 uncultured Saprospiraceae bacterium
TGGTTTTTCAGCAGCGGTTCACGTCAGCGCGGCATCCCGGCCATCCCCCCATCCGGGTGATCCCGGTCTAGACAATGTGCCAGAGCGGCCCAAAAAACAAGGAACTCCCATCAAATACCCGAGAATTCGTATATTTAAACCGCTCAAGCAAAAAGACAGCCCAATCCTATGCCCCAAGATGATCAGACAGGAAAAAAAGGAGCAGGAAGAGCCCAGTCAGGTGGTAAAGAGAAACTGCCTGCCGGCAAGTCTTGGTTTTTTGGGATTGGGATCAACGAGTACGAGCACTTCCCAGATCTGAATAATGCCGTCGGCGATGTAAAGGCCATCCACGAAGTCTTGCGCAAGAAGTATCAACTGGATGAATCGATAACGCTCTTCAACCAGGAAGCCACCCGGCGAAATATTTTCAAGCAACTAAAGTCCATATTGAAATCGGTCGGACCGGATGACAAATTGTTCATCCTGTTTTCCGGCCACGGCTTTTTCAGCCAGACTAGCGAGGGTTTCTGGGTGCCCCACGAAGCCGAACCGGATTTTGAAGATGATTACCTGCCCAATTTCCATCTCAAGCATTATTTGAAGCATATCAAAGCGCGGCATATCCTGGTGGTATCGGACAGTTGCTTTTCCGGAAGTCTGTTCGCGGAAGGCGCTACTAAAAGAGCCTTCGGTGCAGATGAGCGCCTGGAACAAAAAAAGTCTCGCTACGGCATTTGTTCCGGTCGGGATAACGAAGAAGTGTGGGACGGGCCGCAGGGCGGGCACAGCCCTTTTGCCGGAAGTATCCTAGAAATTTTGGAGGAAAATCAAGCCTCCCTTTTCCGGGCCTCCATTTTCGCCGATGAAGTGCTGAACCGCACAACGGTACAGTATCGCCAGCTGCCCCGTCACGGTCCCTTATTCAGTGTGGGAGACAAAGGTGGCCAATACGTCTTTCGGCTCAAAAATGACGAGCAAAATGCATTTGAATCAGCTAAGAAACGGGATGCGATACCTGCATATAGTGCTTTTCTGCGCGCTTTCCCAAACGGGATCTATGCTGATCAGGCACTTTCAAGAATAGTGGAGCTAGAAGATGACCAGGCCTGGCAGGATGCTCGGAAGAGAGATCAAGTATCCGGTTATTTTCGTTATTTGAGAAGACATCCCGAAGGGAGACATGTCGAAGAAGCAAATGAAGCGATTGAGCGTTTGGAGCAAAGGAAAGTCGAACCGACTCCAGAAATAAAACTAACAAAAAAGAAGAAGGAAGAGAAGGAGAAAGAGGAGGTTGAAAGTCCTATCGTTCATAAGCGCGATGAAAAATTTGGCTCCTTCACCGACCCCCGCGACGATCAAACTTATCAAACGGTCAAGCTCAACGGCCTGGTCTGGATGGCCGAAAACCTGAACTTTGATGTCGGCGAGGGTTGCTGGATTTATGAAAAAATTAAGGGGCTTCTTGGATTATTAGGTGGAAAAGAAAAAGTATTAGGATATGGCCGGCTATACACCTGGGAGGCGGCCAAAAACGCCTGCCCGCCCGGCTGGCGCCTGCCAACGGATGAGGAGTGGAATCAACTAATCAATTCTTTCGGAGGAAGCAAAGAAGCTTACGAAGCATTAATAGAAGGTGGAAAGACTGGGTTCTCTGCGCGGCTAGGCGGCTGGCGTAACTCCGGTGGCAGCTTCCTCTACCTTGGCGACGACGGCTTCTACTGGAGCGCTACGGAGCGCGCTAGCGACTTCGCGTGGTACTACTACTTCGGCCGCGACAATGGCAAGCTGAACCGCAGCAACGACCTTAAGTCCGACGGGCGTTCTTGCCGCTGCGTACAGGACGCTTGACTATTTGACTACTCTGTCCGACGTAGCTAAAGCGGAGTCGGATTTGACGATTTTCGCGTCTCGTTTTCAGTCTTG
>CAYWHT010000784.1:0-1902 GCA_964458135.1 uncultured Saprospiraceae bacterium
GCTTTCATCCCATTGGCTGAAGACCAATGGGTTTTACGCTCAATTATATAAAATTGGTGGAGGAATGGAAATTTGTTGATTGGTGGAAAGTAGAAGGACAGGTCGGGCCGGCACTCATGCTCGCGTCCCTCTATCATTTACTATTTCCCCGTATTGACCTCTTCCGCCCGGTACGCCTCCACATTCTTTGGCAAGCAGTGCCGCTCCCAGATTCGGGGTAGTTCGGCGCGCACTTCCGGGCGGTTGCGGAAGGCCCAGTAGCGGTCTTTGGCCTGGCGGGTCGCTTCGTCGTAGTTGACGACGGGGGCGGGGTAGTCCTTGCCGATGACGCAGTTGCAGAAGTGTTGTTCCAGCTCCGGCATTTGCCAGGGGGTGTAGATTTGCGGAGCGGGAACATGTTGCAGCTCGGGCACCCATTGCCGGACAAAATCGCCATCGGCGTCGTGTTGGCGGCTCTGGTGGATGGGGTTGAAAATCCGCATGGGGTGATAACCCGTTAGGCCGCTCTGCATCTGGAACTGCCCGAAGTGGATGCCGGGCTCGAAGTCGGTGAAGACGCGCGCCAGGTGGGTGGCGGCGCGTTTCCAATCCTGCCAGAGCGTAAAGGTGATGAAGGTGGCGAGCATAGCGCGCATGCGGAAGTTGATCCAGCCCGTGGCCTGCAGGCAACGCATGCTGGCGTCGACCATGGGGATGCCGGTGCGGCCTTCCGCCCAGGCGTCGAATAGCTCCGGATCGTAACCGCGGTCAATATCCCGCAGCGCCGGGTTGAGCGCCTGAAATTCGATTTGCCACTCGGATTCGAGCTTTTGCACGTAGTGGCTGCGCCACCAGAGGCGGGAGAAGAAGTGATCGAGGTGTTGGAATAGCTCTGGGTTTTGCTGACGGCGGCGTCCGCGCTGGTAGACTTCGCGCACGCTGATGTTGCCCAGGGCGATATAGGGCGAGATGCGGCTGCAACTGCGGCGGCTGGGGCCGGGCTTAGAAAGGTGGAAAGTGTAGTTTTCGGCCCGTTTTTGCAAAAAACCTTCGAAGTAGCGATGGGCGTGGGAGGGCCCGCCCGGCTGAAACCCGGATCGGTAGGTGGTTATACTTTCGGGTAAAGGGCGACCGGTCAATTGTGCTTCCAGTTCAGCGGATAAGTGTAGCGGCTTTAGCCGGTCTAATGGCGGGTGGGCGAGGGGCTGCCGCATATCCGCCTCCCAGCGCGCCTCCCAGTCGCGGCGGTCCTTTAATCCCCGAAACACGCCATCCTGGCGGTATTCTTCCCAGATGATCCCCGATTCGCGGCAGAATGCTTTTATTTGCCGATCGCGGTCGAAGGTGTGCTTCAAACCGGTTTCCTGATGGGAGAAAATGCGAACGATTTGGAATTTTTCCCGTAAAATTTTCAATATTGACAAACTTTCCCGGTGCAGGCTATACAGTGGGAGCTGTTTACGAGAAAGTAAATCGCGCAGATCTTCTACGGATTCGCGGGCAAAGCGCCAATGGCGGTCGTCAGATTCGGGGCGGGCCATTAGGCTAGGCTCGAAGCAGTAGATTAAAAGCGTAGGCAAACCCTCTTCCACCGCGCGCACGAGTGGATAGTGATCGCGGATACGCAGGTCTCTTTTGAACCAAACAATATTGATGCACTGCTTATCCATGGCATTCGAAAAACAATTTTATGCAGCCATTGTTGCCTAAGGCGCCGACAGCTAATAAGTAGTTGACAGTTTTCAGGAGCTTATTTTGGCAGTGGTCAAGGCGAGAAGAGGGAGCATAGTCAAGCTGCGCAGCCGAAGAATAACGAAGGCTGGCGTCAAAAGCGACCAGAATTACCGATAGTTACTTTTGGAACAGAGCACTAACCCGGATTATGCATGAATTGATCTATTACGCGGCGCCATTCCTGGCCGT
>CAYWHT010000785.1:0-1896 GCA_964458135.1 uncultured Saprospiraceae bacterium
AGGACGGCCAGGAATGGCGCCGCGTAATAGATCAATTCATGCATCATCCGGGCTAATGGGTTCCCTCCGCAACCTCTAAAAACACCCTTATGCTGAAGCGATTGTTTCTCTCGGAACGAAACATCATGGTAGCCATTTTGCTGAATGCGGCCTTGATTTTCGTGATGTATTTTCCGCAGTACCGGGGCAATCCGTATCTGGAATTGCTGGATCAGTTGTTTATTCTGTTTTTCGTCCTGGAGGCGGCGGTCAAATTGTACCTCATGAAACCCAAGGCTTATTTCGCCCTGGGCTGGAACCGCTTTGACTTTACTATTGTGTTATTGAGCCTGCCGAGTGTGCTGGTGCACCTGCTTCCCGTGCCCAACACCTCTTTGCTTTTGCTATTGCGAATGTTCCGGCTGGTGCGCTTGATTCGCTTCCTGCGCTTTGTGCCCAACCTCGGAAAGATAATCGACGGTCTGGGGCGGGCGCTAAAGGCGTCGGTATTTGTGTTGCTGGCTTTATTGGTCATCAATTTTTTCCTGGCGCTCATCACTTGCCACTTTTTTTCCGAAACGGCCCCCGACTATTTTGGCGATCCCCTGATTGCATCTTATTACATTTTTCAGTTGTTTACGGTGGAGGGGTGGCACGAAATCGCCAAAGCCATCGAGTTGCAGATTTCCAACCCGTGGTTGATCGGCATCACGCGGATTTACTTTGTGGTCATCGTCCTGGTGGGCGGCGTTTTCGGGCTCTCGTTGGCCAACGCCGTCTTCGTGGACGAAATGACGATGGACAATAACCGGGAACTGGAAAAAAAGATTGACGACCTGAATACACAGATTGGCGAGTTGAAGTCGTTATTACAAGATAGTCATTCGAACAATCGCCCCATGCGTACGAACCGTTGAGGATGGAGAAAGAGGCATTTATAGTATGCCAACCCAAAATTTGTGAATGCTGACTGGCTCTTTTTTTGCCCCTGCCCCTGCGGTCAGGATCCCGGACTTTTGAGCCGAAAAAATAGCGGCCTCCCATTTTCACACCACGCAGTAGACGCGAAGCAAAATTCTGATTTGGCAGACTATATTCACTTGAAATGCTATAGAACCCATTGCGGGTTTAGTAGTTGGCCTACAAATTGCACTTTTTTGATTGTACTGCGCTGCAAAAATCCTTATTTAGCTTACTCCGCCCGCCCGTTCGGTCGGGTAAATCTTGTCTGATCAAAAAATTGCTAATTTTCGACTCAAAGACCAAACCCGCAATGGGTTCATAATTTAACGTACCGTGTATTTTATCGTTTACGACTTAGAAGCAACGTGCTGGGAAGGCCGACCGCCTTCCATGGTTCAGGAAATTATTGAAATCGGCGCTTTAAAGATCAATCGCTTCGGTGAGGTGGTGGATGTGTTCAACCAGTTTGTTCGTCCGGTCCTTCATCCGCGTCTTTCGGCTTTTTGCCAGGAGCTCACCAGCATCTCCCAGGATCAGATCAATGTGGCGGATCCTTTTCCGGAGGTCATCGAAGCTTTCCAGGACTGGATCGAGATTTTCGACGAGGATTACATCCTCTGTTCCTGGGGCAATTTCGATAAGAAAATGCTCATCCAGGATTGCCGGCTCCACCACCTGGAAGAAGACTGGGTGGACGCCCACATCAACCTCAAGCAACAGTACCAGGAGCTCAAGCGCCTGCGCCGTCCCCGCGGCCTAAAGAAAACCGTCTCGGTAGAGGGGTTCGAATTTACGGGCACCCACCACCGCGGTATCGATGACGCGGAAAATTTAGCGAAGGTGTTTGGCAAGTATTTGGATGAGTGGCGGTATTGAGAGAGGAGGGAGCATGTTTCATGCTTATAGTCTGACAACCCAAAATTTGTGAATTCTGACTTGCTCTTTTTAGCTTCG
>CAYWHT010000786.1:0-1895 GCA_964458135.1 uncultured Saprospiraceae bacterium
GCCTGAACTAGCCGAACCGCTAGTAGTTCCCTACCTTTCGCCAATTGCTTTGGCTGATAGCTATCCTGTACCAGCGTTGGTAGATTATTATACTCGCATCGCTAATCTAATTGATGAGGAAACTGATGAGCTTAAACGAAAAAGCATTTTACCAGGGAAGGAGCATCGCTGGGAAATTATTGAAAGTCTTGAATTTCCTGAAGTCAACGCTGCTGATCCCAAGCAAGAACTGAGTCTCCTGTTTCAGCGCACTACTGATTTTGAACGATTTTTAGATGATATGAATTGTCTGATCAGGGGTCGGAAAGGAACGGGAAAAACTGCTCTGTATTGGCTTCTACTTAAACATAAAAGTGTTGCTCAAAAACTAGCTCATGGTCGGTTAGATAATACAGTTTGCTTTTCCGGTCATGGTAGATTTCATGATAGCCGCCCATCTCGCGATGAATTCAAAACGATTCAGAAAGAATTACAGAGAGAAGAAGGATCATGGGAAGCTTTTTGGAGAGCTTATTTACTGCTTAGATTATTTAAAGAAAAGTATTTTAAGTTTCCTCGAGGTAAAAAAGGTGCAAAGTTTAATGACTTGAAAGCAATTTTCAGGGATTTACCCGGAGACAGATGGCAATATGAGTATACTCAAAGTTTGATTCGTTTGTCTAGTGATTCAAGTTTACGGCTTATCGTCAAAGATGCAATAGATCTTATTGATGAACAAGCTAAAAGTAAATCTGAAACCCTTTGGTTTCTCTATGATGATTTAGATGAAGATTTTCCTGAAGTTGGTGAGGTAAGACACCAAGCATTGACTGGTTTATTCCAGCTAATCCAAGCTTGTGAAGCACGGAGGACAGTGGCAATTAGATTTAAGATATTCCTGAGAGAAGATATTTGGACTAGACTAAATTTTGATAATAAGAGTCACTTTAATGGACGTGATATTCTCTTACAGTGGACAAGGATCGATTTTCTGCGATTAGCACTTCGACAGGCAATCCAATCAAACGATTTCAAAAACTTAGTTGATCGATTCTCTCCCGTTGAAAGCATAGATCAAGCTAGTGAAGAAACAATTGATCGAGCATTGGAATTGCTTTGGGGAAGTCGTCGAAGACGTGGTCAAAAGGCTAAATATGTATCCAGGTGGGTCTATGAACGTTTAACAGACTCAAGTGGCACTACTTTTCCTCGGAGTTTAAGTTTATTGCTCAAGGGATCAAAAGAGCAAGAGCTAACCTACAGAGGACAAACATCAATTCAATCGCCTACAGACCGTTTACTTCGAGGAAAGTCATTAGAAATTGGATTGAAAAAAGCATCAGAAGAGCGCTGCAATGCGATTAAAGAGGAATATCCTGATTTGCGGAGATTTTTTGATCATCTCAAAGGTGTTTCAGCTCTACCTACGAGAGAAGAATTGCAAACCGTGTGGCAGGAATCAGCGCAGAATGTCCTATCACCATTTGATGAATTTGCAGATTGGCTGAACGAAATTGGTCTTGCTGAATGGCGTGATAATGAGCAACGCTATAAAATTGCCGATATCTATGTTTACGGTTTCGAGATGATTCGCCAAGGTGCAGTGTAGTAACCGCAATCATACTCGACCCAACACGCCCATAAACCCTCTAACTTCACCATTGCGGCGCTTATACTACATTAAATTGCTACTGTCAAAAAAAGATTCTATTTTTTATAAAAATACATGCATCCAAGCTCTACAGTTTTTTGCGCCTATATGTGCTAAATTAGCGCATCACTCTCGCTAAATCAGGCATGACAGCGACTCTTGAGCCGGAATTGCCTAAAACTAGACACACTAGTCCCCAATTTTTGATTTTACCAAATCGCTGAACCAACGCAAACTCGTCGCTAATTGAGAATAATTCTCACAC
>CAYWHT010000787.1:0-1894 GCA_964458135.1 uncultured Saprospiraceae bacterium
ACTATGCTAAAGCGGTGTATGATGCGAAAAACTGGAATTTCAAACTCCCAGCTGTTTTTCCTATTCCTGCTTACCTTGTTGGTCGGGAATCCTCGGGATGCGATCACTCAAAATCCGGAAAGCAAGCCCGCGTCCGTCGCCCAAAGTTTCTGGATGTTTTCCCTGGAATGGCAAAAATACCAGTCTTTCAGTCAACAAGATAATAACTTCCCCATGAAAGCCGGCTATCCGGCTTTTGTGGCCTTGCATCCAACGTTTCGGGTAGGGTACCACCATTTCAAGGGAAAAAGTCAACATGCCCTGCAGCTGCGGCTTAGCGCCCCCACCTGTCTGGACTCCGAGAACGGAAGCGGGGACAATTTATTACTGGAAAAAATTAACAGCACCTATTTCCGTAGTGGGCTGGATTACCGTTGGAGTTTTCCGCTTTTCTCTTTCAAACGGTTACAGGTTCGTCATGCTGTGCTCAGCGGGCTACTCTTCGAAAAACGGAATCTCAATTATCGTTCCGGCGCTACCGAGAAAACGGTCGATATCAATTTTTATTTAGGACCTGGTTTTGCTTTGGGCTACCCCTTATCGTCCGCCTGGCGCCTGGAGGGGCACTTTGACGCCCGCTTCTATCTGCCCTATTTCAATTACGGAAAGTTGAAAACCGGCAGCATCGACGGCGAGACCATAATAAATACGGCTTACCGCGGATTTTATTACCAGGCGATCTTTAGATTGGGGGCGACCTATCAGACGCCGCAAAGCGGATCAATGCATTTCGGTATCCGAAAGAATGATTTGGTGGGTTTCGCCAACCGGGCGCCTTCTTTTGAAGTGGATGATCTGGTTCATTTTAAGTTGGACCGCTTGCTGCAACTGTATCTGTCCTATCGATTTTAATTAAAGTGTTGGAATCATGATGATCAGCTTTCTTCATTCGACTATTATCAAAACGGTCTTCACCATGGTGGCGGTAGGATTGGTTTTGCCGGCTTGCACCGAATTTATTGCGGAGGTCGAGCGCGAAAAAGAATGGCAAGTGGAGGAATCCGATGCTATAGCTATTCATTACCGGCGGCCCCATTTTTCCGAAGCCCTTTCCCCCGGCGAAGTGACCGTCCGACGTATGCTCACCAATCAAAATTTCTATTACCGGGCCATCCAGGATAGCATCCGGCGGGATTTCCACGATAAGGTCTTACTATATCTTTTTAATCGGGACGAAGCCGAAGAAGCTATTGGTACGAATACCGGCGGGCACGCCATTCCGAAGTTTAATACGGTTTATTACACCTTCATTCCCGAACGGCCGTCTTACACAGACCCGTACGGAGTGACCAACCCGGTGGTCGGGGCGCACGAACTAGCCCATGTGATTACGCACCGCAGCCTAGGCATTCCGCCCACCAAAATGATGAGCGAAGGCTATGCAGTCTGGCTGGACGGCTTTTACGCCGGGCGCTCCATTGAGGACTGGCTCCGCTATTACCGGGATCAGGCGCCGGATAAGATAATGACCCCAGAGCAATTACTGAATGAAGCTTACGAAGCCGAGTATATCTTCTATCCCAATGCCGGCTTTTTTATCCGCTTTTTGGTGCGCACCTACGGTGTGGAAACGGCAAATCAACTGTTTACCAGCACAGTGGATCGTTTCCGGCAAGACTTCACTCGCCTGAGCCGAGACTCCTGGAAGGAGATGAAAACCAAATATACGGATTTCCGGGAGGACATCTTTCAGTGACTAAACCCGCAATGGGTTCTATGCTAATCGCCTGCGTTTTTTGCCCCTGACCCTGCGGTTGGGATCCCGGACTTGGGAGCTAAAAAAATTGCTGCGCCAACATTTCACACTACGCAGTAGACGCGAAGCGAAATCCTGGGTTGTTGTGGAGTTTAATTT
>CAYWHT010000788.1:0-1893 GCA_964458135.1 uncultured Saprospiraceae bacterium
CACTGGCAGATATGACAAAGCCCCGGACGCGCGCCTCGCGTTCGGGGCTTTTTTGAGTTGAGACCTGAGATTTGGGTCGCTACGGGATTACTAAAATTTTCCGTATATCCCCATTTTTAGGGGATTTGTCAAATTTGCAAGGCATTAAGCAAAATTTATTTATTGTTTATTTCCAGTAATTATCCTAAATCTTTTGCTTTGATTAGCTTCTAGTTAATAGATTGGAAAACCGGCAAAAGGCGGGTAGCATTCATTTATCGAAAAACGCAAGGCAATCACCCAAAAAAACTTAAATAAATAGTAACAATCTCTATGTTTAGTGTGAACAGGATAATAGTATTGAATATCTTGTTCCCACTTTTAGTATTGTAATTGTCATCTGCATACCTCCCTCGTAAAGCAAGTCTGTGCAATCCGGTTTAAGCTTCAAAATGGTTATTCCCATAAGGGTTTATAGTGCGGGTTCTCTTTTTTAATGAACTGTTAGCCATATAGGCTGGTCTTTATAAATTTTAAAAAGTATGATGCGAATTTTACCAAAACTACTGCTTACGATGACTATACTGCTTGGCGCCTTTACCGTCGGCCTGGCCCAGCAGCAAGTTATTAAATGCTCTACCATGGAGCGAGATTCCGTATTACGGAAGCAATATCCGCAAATGGGAACGCTCGAAGATTTCGAGCAATGGCTCTCCCCCATGGTGGAGCGCTACCAGAGTACGGCCCAGCCAAGGGAGGTGGTAACCCTGCCGATTGTTTTCCACATCATCCACGATGGGGAAACGGTTGGAGAGGGCTTGAACTTGTCTACCGATCTAATCCTGGCTCAGTTGGAGCAGATCAACAATGATTTCCGGAAACTGGACGGCACCTCGGGCGATAATGATGATCCGGTGGGTGCGGATTCCGAAATCGAATTTTGCATGGCGGTGGTCGATCCCGACGGTAATGTCCTGGCTCAGCCGGGCATCAACCGGGTGGACCGCAACGATCAGGGATGGTCCGCGCCTCCTTACTCTCCCGGTTTTATCGACGGCACGATTAAACCCAATACCATCTGGGATCCGGAGCGTTACATCAACAGCTGGGTAATGACGCTTTCTTCCAGCCCCGGTTCCATCCTGCTGGGATACGCGCAGTTTCCCAGTGCTTCCGGATTGCCCGGAATGCCCCAAAACGGCGGCCCCGCCAATACCGACGGAGTAGTCGTCAACACCCTGTCTGTGGGGAGTACGGAGCTGGAAAACCCGGAGAGCGGTGGCGCCTCCTTCGGTTACGGCCGCACCCTCACCCACGAGTTGGGCCATTTCTTCGGCCTGCGTCATATCTGGGGCGACGGCGGATGCGGCGTCGATGATTTCGTCGATGATACGCCGCTATCGGATGCTCCTCATAGTGGTTGCCCCACGGGCGATGTCTCCTGTGGTACCGAAGACATGGTAGAAAACTACATGGACTATTCCGCCGACCTTTGTATGAATATTTACACCCTCGGGCAAAAAGCCCGGATGCAGGTCGTACTGGAGGAAAGCCCGCGCCGAAGAGAACTCATTAACTCCACCGCTTGTAGCTCCGAGCCGGTAGAACCCATCGCCGATTTTACGGCCAACCGCACGACAATTGAGGCCACCGAAAGTGTTAGTTTTACCGATCAATCCCAATTTTCTCCGGACAATTGGTCTTGGACTTTCTCCGGCGGCACGCCTTCCAGCAGCACCGAACAAAATCCTACTATAATATACGACACGCCCGGTACTTACGATGTAGCCCTGACCGTCAGCAATGAAGCGGGCAACGATACGGAGACCAAGACGGGCTATATTACCGTGACACCCAACATTCCGGGCTGCGACGATGGCCTGTCCAATTTCCCCATCGCCGAAAGCTTCGAAT
>CAYWHT010000789.1:0-1883 GCA_964458135.1 uncultured Saprospiraceae bacterium
GTGCAAACCCTCTTCCAATATCACCTCTTCTTCCCGGAGCAGATCGATTTGCAGATCGCGAAAGTCTTCCTCCAGCAGGGCCCTACTGAAAAGCATCTCCTCCTTTTTGGGGCCTCCCGAGTTATTGGGAAGCTGCGCTTTGGAAAAGGCTTCCAGCGCCAGTTGGCCGCCGGGGCGCAGACTCTCCACCACCTTTTGGTGAAGAAAAATACGCAATTCCGGTGGCAAATGCACGTAAGTCAGGGCCGCCGCGTCCATGGCGTGGACGGGAAATGCATACTCCTGTATCGAAGCCAGCTCGTAATGAATGCTCAGCCCGAACTTTTTGGCCAATCGCAGGGCTTTTTGCCGGCCGGCGCTGCTAAAGTCAAAAGCCCGAACCTCCCAGCCCCGCCTTGCCGCATATACGGCGTTACGACCTTCCCCTTCGGCGGGAAGCAACAGCTTGCCGGCGGGCAAGGCATCCAGAAATTGACGCACAAAGGCATTGGGGGCCTCTCCGTAAATGTATACTTCTTGTTCGTAGCGCTCGTTCCAAAATTGACGCATGCATTCGGGCTTTTCCTTTTCCATCATTCCGAAAACGCCTATCCCCGTATTTGACTTACAAATGTAATGCGCAAATACAAAAATATGATGTAATATTCATGTGTTTTGACAAAAGAAAAACACTTCCTGAGAAGTGCTTGACGGTTGGGGAGCTTACATATTACACTGACAATTTTCCAGGCATTCGATGATCAGAGATACATCGCGCTCCTTAAGGGAATACATCATGCTTCTACCCTCCCGCTTAACGCTCAGGATGCCTTTCAAACGCATGTTTTGGAGGTGGTGGGAAGTCAGGGATTGTTCGCTGACCAGCATTTCACAAATTTCGCTTACGGACAACTTGGGATGCTGTTCCAGGAGGTGGATGATGCCCAATCGCATGGGGTGGGCTACGGTTTTCAAAATGAAGGCAATGCGCTCCAATTTTTCCGCTTCTTGTTGATTGATCACGCCGTTTTTACTCTCTTCCATAAGGATAAAGTTAAGATATAAAGTTCGTCAAACAAAGTACCCTGGTATTTTGAGCCGTGCTTACAACAAAAAAGCCGGTCTGAAAACCGGCTTATTAGAAGTATTTCCCAAAGAATTTGAAATGTACAACACATGGTGTACAAAGTGCCCAGAACAGGAGTCGAACCTGCACGCCCTAAAAACGGGCACAAGGCCCTCAACCTTGCGTGTCTACCAATTCCACCATCTGGGCATTAGCAGCCTTTCGGCCTGATTTCATACCGGCCGCCGCGATTTGGCGGCCGTACATTTCACTTTCGGGTGTTCCGATTGCCGGATTAGGGTATTATCACTACGAATACAACCGGCTTGATCGAAAAGTTCTGCGAAGATAGGTTAAAATCCCAAAGTTTGAGAACTCCGGCAACGAAAAAATTGCGCTCCGGCCTTAGGAAGACGCCCCGCGTTCCAGAGCGGCCTGTCGCAGGCGTTGCAAGAAGGGCGATGCAAAGATGAAGTCTTGCAGCACTTCGTTGGTGCTGTGAAGGATTTCGTCGCGGTGCCCCCGCCAGGCCACTTCTCCGTTGTACAGTAGGAGCACGTTCTCCCCCGTTTCCATGACGGAGTTCATATCGTGGGTGTTAACGATGGTCGTAATGTTATTTTCTTTGGTAATGTCCTGGATGAGTTCGTCGATGAGCATGGCGGTTCGGGGATCGAGCCCGGAATTGGGCTCGTCGCAGAACAAAAAACTCGGGTTGAAGACGATGGCGCGGGCAATGCCTACTCTTTTTTGCATTCCCCCGCTCAGTTCGGATGGAAGGTTGTGATTATCCGTTTCCAGTTCAAAGCTTTCCAGGCAATAGTTAACGCGGTCGGTC
>CAYWHT010000790.1:0-1881 GCA_964458135.1 uncultured Saprospiraceae bacterium
GCTTTTATGAGTATGGGGCGCGGTGGTATGACACGGCTTTAGGACGGTTTACCGGGGTTGATCCCTTAGCAAGTGAAATGCCAGCGTGGTCTTCGTACTCTTACAGCTTCAATAACCCGATTCGGTTCATAGACCCAGATGGTAGAGCGCCTGAAAGTGTTGACGGTGATTACTACGATAGGCAAGGAAATTATTTAGGTAACGATGGAGTAGATGATAACAGAATCTACCTTGTTGACGACGGTACTTCCGCCGAAGATTTAGGCTTGAATTCTGGTCAGCTAATGGGCTTTCTTTTCGCCGATGCAAGAGCAGAAAACACAACTGAAGTAGGAGGACTGATGATTTTAGATAGGACTGCCGAAGGTGATGACTCTACTAATGGTGAAATGACTATGATTGGGAGAAACGGTACTGATAATGTTTTTACGTTAGAACCTGGAGGTCCTGAAACCACTACACCTAACCAAGATAGGAGGATTCCTGATGGAGTTTATGACGTGGATAGCTATTCAAGTGCGAGGTATCCTAACAATTTCATTCTGAGCAATGATGAAGTTAGTCAAGATAGACGTATTTTGATACATGCGGGGAACTACCCAAGAAACACAGAGGGCTGTGTTTTGCCAGGGTGTACTTCTGGAAATGGGTCAGTAGGTAGCAGTCGAGATGCCATGAATTCAGTTAGAACTTTTATCAACAGTAACAATACCTCAGTTATTGATTTCCGAGATGACGTAAAAATGATTATCCGAACAAATATTGTCGAAGAATGAAAAAATTATCACTGATTGTCCTATCTGTGTCATTGCTTGCTATTGCTTGTAAAGAAACGGAGAGAAAAAATATATCAGAGACTGCACCTAAAGTAGCATCTGAAGATGGAAGTTGTGCAAAATGTGATTCTATTTATCGGTCTTTTCCCAAAAATGTAGAAGATTTTGACCAATTATTCGGCTATCCGAATGGAGAATTGTACGATGGGGCAGAAGAGATACAACAATACTTCAAATGTTTGGATATGTGTTTTAAAGAAGTAGGATTGCAAGAAGTAATTAACTTAGGAAATGAACTTAGATTTGATGCTGATGCACCAACCCATTTGCAGTATCATATGACAGATTTTCTAATGAAAAATGAATTGGAAGCAAGAACCGCTTATGAAACATTGTCATGTGCTAATTTTAGGAGGCACATCAGTTTTTTGTTTGAATCAATTCACAAACACGATTCTTTTCATTCTGATTTATGCTCGTTTTTAGCAAGTATTAAGTTTACGGAAAAGTGTAAAAAAGAGACGGTACTGACACATTGTCGATAAAATGAAAAAGCCTCGCAGCAATGCGGGGCTTTTTCATTGGTAAGCCAATCGAGTTTTAGCATCCCGAAGCAGTCCATTAAGTGCAAACAAAATGCCTTCCTTATCTTTTTTGGGCAGGTTGTTAATATCGTTGAGGCGTTTGAGCATATCGGGGTCTTTGAGCAGTTCCATGTCCTCGGTCTCGCCGAGCAGAAAGGCGACGGTAGTATCTAAAGTGTCCGCCAGCTTCTTGACCACATCGACGGAAGGCTTTACCTCGTCCCGTTCGTACTTCCCGATAATAGAATGATTAGTATTAAGCAAGCGAGCCAGTTCGCTTTGCGATAACTTTTTAGCCTTGCGGCTCTCTGCCAGATTTTTACCGAAACTACTCATGATTGCATCATTTATGGTGTGAAAACATACTAAATTAACTGATATAGCAAATATACGGGTCAAAAATGACATGATAAAGTCAGATAGATTTGTTCGTAAAAATCAGATGTTACGCAGCTTCCGCACATCGTATATCCCAAAAAGGATAATTAAATTTAGGGCATGGCTCCTCAAACCTACTCCAG
>CAYWHT010000791.1:0-1866 GCA_964458135.1 uncultured Saprospiraceae bacterium
ACTGCTACCAGGAATTGAAAAAGCGCATGCCTGCCCAGAAAGCGATCGTGCGTATTGCGCGCAAACTTTTGTCACGCATACGGTTCGTGCTCAAAAATGAAGAACCTTACGAAAAAGGATTACTTGCCTGAGCACTCCGGAACGGGAGAGCCTTACAAGGCTCCTTACGGCGGCGGCTCCCTCGCAGAAAGCCCGCTGACCGCTTACGCTTAGACTACGCCCCGTTCCACTTTAGCCGAGACGAGATCGGAATCTGCTGCCAATTCATATGGACAGCTTATAGGAGGTTTTCTCATTCGGGCGAGTACAACATATCGGCTATCATTCAAAGCTCCTCGTGGTGATTTTTTCTTTTCATCACCTGATAGATTTTAGAGGCGCTGAAAAGAAAAAATCTATTTGACCGACGGGGGTAGGGCTTGTACTGTGCCCAGCCAAGTCGTTTTGAAGCTAAAAATTGTCAGTTGAGGGATGTAACAATGGGTTTTTATCATAGGAGGCGGCATAGCATATGAGCCTTGTTGGCCCCTGGCTCGGAATCGTCCAACTGAACCCCGAAGGACTCAGCGAAGCTAATATGTCTGCGCTGCGGAAGATGTGGGGATCGAACTTTGGGAAGGGGGCGCAAGACATTCCTTTGAGTTCTGCGACTTATTTCTTTATGATCTTATTGGCCTTGTAAATATCTACAAATTTCCCAATATTTGAAGGTGCCCCCGCATTCGATGACCTTTTGTACTTCTTGTTTAGAAAGAACCGGCGGCAGATTCCGCTCTTTGCACGGGCGGGGAATATGATCCACATTCCATTCCTGAGCTAAGACTTGCCGGTGTATTTATAGCGACTTCTTGTCGCACCGTTTTGCACGTTGTTATGGCCAGGCTGATTTTTTAACTCAGTTTAATATACTCTTCAGCACTCATGATTGGTATTTTGGGATCTTCAAAGTCTTTTGCGTTCCTTGTAATGATGATGCTTGCCGATAACCCGGATTATGCATGAGTTTTTCGTCACGAGAAGCCAAAATGGTTGCCAGGCTTGGGCTCCCGCAGGAAGGAGACGCACAGGCGCATCCTCAGATACGTTGAGCGTCGACTGACGGGGACGCCCAAGAATCATGGGCAGTTTGGTTTCGCAGTAGATGAATTTATGCATAATCCGGGTTAAGGCTTAAACAGCCCCGACCGGAACCACAAATCCTTTCCCGGCTCCCGTTGACCATCCAAAATGAGCATACCCCCCGAATAAGAGGCATCTGGACCATCATCTACCCCCACTAAAAAGGAAATACCGGACACGTGCACGGGATGAATCACATAAGTCTGACCGGGAACAAGCGTAACGATCGGTGAAAAATGAAAACGAACGATATCCCTGAAACAATTTGGATAAAAAACCACCGAACTTCTACCGATTATCGGACCATCAATTGTTCCTTCCCTGATGAATACTTGTAATTCACCGCCGGGTCCGCTTGGTCCGCAACTGGCGTGTTCAACCCACATCTCCAATCCATTCATGACGAAAAAAGAGGGCGTAAATTCCTGTCCGAGTGGGGCAAAGGAAACTCCGTTGTAAAAATTACTTAGAACGGTGTGCGACTGATCAATCTGGGTACCTGCTTCTTTCCTTAAACTTTTTTCCATGCCAACAATCACAACCTCCGATTGGCCGCTGAAATCACTATCGGGCGTACAACCCAATACCAATAGAGCCGTTCCCACCAAAATCAGCAAGGAAATTGTTTCACTAAGGTTTTTTAGCGTAAGCATGATTCTTGATTTTGGTTGTTGAAATAAATAAGAGCAAATTAGCGGCCCTTGCTTCAGCATGCAATGACTTATGTCAGCTTAGCGGGGCTAGTAC
>CAYWHT010000792.1:0-1858 GCA_964458135.1 uncultured Saprospiraceae bacterium
TCAGCCAGGTGGAGCAGCACAATTCCCGGCCGCAGGAGCCGATACCGCCGATGCGCGCGGATTCTTGGCGGGCGCCGATCTGGCGCATTTCGATTTTGACGCGGAATTCCTTGGCGTAGTGGCGAATGAGCTCCCGAAAGTCCACCCGGCCGTCGGCCGTGTAGTAAAAGGTGGCCTTGCGCTTGTCACCCTGGTATTCTACGTCGCCGATTTTCATTTCCAGGCCGAGCATACGGGCGATGGCCCGGGCCTGGATCATGGTGGGCTTTTCCAAATCACGCGCTTCCTGCAGGCGCTCCAGGTCGCGTTCATTGGCGCGGCGAATGATTTGGTTGATTACACTTTCTTCATCGACCTTTTTCTTTTTCAATTGCAGGCGTACGAGCTCTCCGGAGAGTACTACGTCACCGACATCGCTGCCGTTGCCGGTTTCGACGACTACCGTGTCGCCCGTAATGATGCGCAAATGATCGGGCACGCGGAAGAAGCCTTTGCGGGCTCCGTTTTTAAAGCTGACCTCCACGATCGGTAGAGGCTCGGTATCATACACGTCCATGCTGGACAACCAGTCGAATGTATTCAGCCGGTTGCATCCGCCGGTGGAGCATCCACCGTTATTTTGACATCCTTTGGGGCTTTCCCCATTGCTGCTTACTGTACATCCAATACATCCCATCTTTTCAATATTTTATGATCGACGGCCGGTCGGGGTCGGCGCCCTTTGGCGCGGCTACCCGCAACGGGCCGGTGGTAAGGAAGCCCTAGTGCTTTGTGCACTACTTAAGTGGCGGCTTCCGGTACTTTGCGTTTTAAAATACGATGTAACTTTATAGAAGCATCCAAAAACAATGGTTTGGGATTGGCATTACGCTCGATGGCGTAATAACATTCGTTGAAGACCTCCACCATTGATTCGGCTTGATCGAGCTCGATGACTTTAGTCAGGTTAGCGGCCGTTTGGCGCTCGTTATTCCGCAGGCGGACTTGGTCGGCGCCGGTGAATTTCAGTTGCAGGTACTCCCGCAGAAAATGCAGGGCATACTGCAGAAAGTATTTTTGTCTTTCCCTTCCCAATGCGGCGAAAGGGGCCACCCAATTGACCAGTTCCACCCCGTTGCCTTTGTAGCACTTACGCATCCAATCGAGAAAGAGGGCGGCGTTATCGTTTTCTTTTTGCTGTATGAGGTGGAGCGCCTGCCCGAAATCGCCTTGGGCCAAATGGGCCGCTTCCTGTATCCGGTCTTCAGCATCCGGGAAGCGGGCTCGCAGGGCTTCAGTGATCGACTCATCCGGCAGCGGGGGTACTTTGGTAATTTGGCAACGGGATAGAATGGTGTTGAGAATGCGCTCGGCTTCCTCCGCCACCAGGATAATCACCGTGTTTTCGGGAGGCTCCTCGATGATTTTGAGCAGGCGGTTGCCTTCGTTGCCCAGTAGTTCCGGCTTCCAGATGATCAGCACCTTATAGCGCCCCTCGAAAGTTTTTAAATGGAGCTTTTGCAGCATGCGCTGACACTCCTCCCGGGTGATATTGCCCTGCCGGTTTTCGGCGCCGATGCGTTCCAGCCAATCGTTATAATGTAAGTAGGGTTGCTGGGCGAGCGCCGAGCGCCACGGGTCGAGAAAATTTTCGGAAACGGCCTTGGCGCCCACGGTAGGAAAGGAAAAATGCAGGTCGGGATGGATGTAGCGGGAAGCCTTATGGCAGCTGCTGCAATGCCCGCAAGCATCCGACTCGCCGGGCTGCAAACACAAAAGGTATTGGCCAAGCGCCAGCGCCAGAGGCAACCCTCCGCTACCCTCCGCGCCAAGAAACAGGTTGGCGTGGGGAAGCCGTTTCCGCTGCACCATATGCAGC
>CAYWHT010000793.1:0-1839 GCA_964458135.1 uncultured Saprospiraceae bacterium
TCGCAAAAACGCTAAGAACATTTGCCACCACCAAGAGCAACCACCGCAGCCTGAACGTGGGCCTCAACAACTCAACGCCTCCCTTAATCCACATTATCGTGCAAAAACGAATTTCCCGGCCGGATTTCCGGCTCCTCATCGTCGGAGATAGTGTATTTCGACATGGGTTGCTCCGAAGAGTCGGGCACGTCGTCGAGTTGGACGCCGCGGCGCAGGTAGGCCGGTTCGTTTTCCAGCTCGATGATGGTTTGGGGGTTGTTGAGCTTCAGATTATGGCTGCGCAACCGCTCCCGGCGCTTGTAGTCCTGGCGGTAGCGCTTCTTTTTTTCCTCCGGTGATTCTGTGTCTTCCCGCTTGTCCTCTCCTCCTTTATTGCTTTTGCGGTTTTGCTGGTATTTATCAATGGAGGAGCGGATATCGTCAAATTCGAAGGTGTTGGCGTTCTGCTCTTCGTTTTCTTCGAAACCGATTTCCGACAGGCGGCTCCGGCGGTTTTTCTGGTCGGGATCGAGATGGCGGGGAGTGGAGTCCTCATCCAGAGAAACCACTACGCGGTTGTTCTTTTCATCGGCCTCGTCGCGGATGCGGGAGTGCTCAAAACCGGTGGCGATAACGGTGACGCTGATGCTTTCGCCGAGCGACTCCTCGTAGCAGTTGCCCCAGATCAGGTCGGTGCCGTGGCCGGCCTCTTCCTGTACGAATTCGGTGATCTCGAAGATCTCATCCATCGTCACCTCCGTGGTGCCCGAGCTGATGTTGAGCAGGATGTGCTGGGCGCCCTGGATGTCGTTATCCTCCAGTAGCGGGGAGTGGAGCGCTTCGTCGACGGCGCGTTTGGCGCGGTCTTCTCCTTCGGCGGAAGCGGTGCCCATGATGGCTACGCCGCTGTTGCGCATTACGGTGTTGACGTCTTCGAAATCCACGTTGACGTAACCCGGCACGGTAATAATCTCGGCGATGCCCTTGGCGGCGGTTGTCAGGATGTTATCGGCCTGGGCAAAAGCCCCCGAGATGGAGAGGTTGCCGTGAATCTGGCGCAATTTATCGTTGGATACCACGATGAGGGTATCGACATTCCTTTTTAATTCGGAGAGGCCGTCGGCCCCCTGCGACGTTCGGCGCCGCCCTTCAAAAGTAAAGGGCAAGGTGACGATCGCCACGGTCAGGATGCCGAGTTCCTGGGCCGTTTTGGCGATGATGGGTGCCGCTCCGGTACCGGTGCCGCCTCCCATTCCGGCCGTGATAAACAACATTTTGCAGTTGTTCTCCAAATATTGTTTCACGTCGTCGATGGACTCTTCGCAAGCCATCTTGCCGATGTTGGGTTTGGAGCCCGCTCCGCGCCCGTCGGTGAGCGTAGGACCCAGCTGGATCTTCGTAGGTACGGGGCTGAGTTCCATCGCCTGGGCGTCAGTGTTGCAGACGGCAAAATCCACCCCTACAATTCCCTGCTTGAACATGTGCGTAACGGCATTGCTACCGCCACCCCCTACGCCGATCACCTTGATGATCGGACTCTCGTCTTTTGGCAAATCAAAATGCATAATCTACTTTTTTTGATTCGGGTTGGCCGTACTGGCCAGGCTATCCGAATGGTTGAGGCCAATGCTTTTTTCTAGTGGTTAGTGCTTGGTGGTTAGTCCGACCCACTAACAACTAAAATTAAAAGTCCGAGTCCGGCTCCGTTTCAAACCACTCCTTGGTTTTGCGGAAGATTTGTTCGAACCATTTCACGGTGCTGCTGGGTTGTTGCTCCTCTTTTTTCTTGTGCTCTTCCACTTCTTCGGGGCGCCCCAGCTGTACGCGTCCGTTTTCCAGGTCTTCGATGCCCTTCATTAG
>CAYWHT010000794.1:0-1838 GCA_964458135.1 uncultured Saprospiraceae bacterium
TAGCCGCTGACATTAACGGCTCGGGCACGCTCACCAGCATGGACGCCGTAGTCCTGCAGCAAATTCTGCTGGGCATTCGTTCTTCCTTCCCCTCCGATTTGCCGGTCTGGCAATTCGTACCGGCCAATTACGAAATGGATGCCGTTACAACACCCATGGTGCCCACCGCCCCCAATTCCATTTTCCTGGGGCAGGGCGTCGGCAATATGGAAGGACAAGACTTCGTGGGCCTCAAAACCGGTGACCTGGACCTCTCCTCGATGAACCCCTTGCAGGGCGCCCCCGAAGAACGGGTTCTTTTCCTGGCCGAATCTCGGGAAGTCGAAACCGGCGAATTGGTTAGCCTGCCGGTTACCTCTAAAAACTTCCGGCAAGTTGTCAGCTACCAAATGGACTTAATGTTTGATCCCGAAGTGCTGGAATGGGTCGCCCTAGAACCCGGCAACCTGCCCAATTTCGGCAACCCGAACCTGGGTACCCGCTACCTGGACGAAGGCCGCCTGGCCATGGTTTGGATGGCTACGGCCAATCTCAATGAAGGCGTCACACTGGAAGAGGAGGAAGTGCTGTTTACCCTCCAATTCCGCGCCCTGACCGACACCAATCTCTCCGATCTTTTCCAACTGGATGGCTCCCGCGTACAGCCACAAGCCTTCAAAGCCAGCGGAGCGCCCATGCTATCCCAGTTCTACATGGAGGGGCCGGAAAGTACACCACTGGAACCCATGGAAACGAAGGTTTATCCCAATCCCAACAGCGCGGATAAACTGTTCGTCGACCTCTGGCTGCCTCAGGCAACTTCGCTGAATGTGCGCCTGTATAATTCCACCGGGCAACTCGTCCGGAGTCTGGAAAATACCAACCTGCGAATGCAGGGAGCACACTTCCTCGACTATGACCTGAGCGGACTAGGCAACGGGCTTTACTTCCTGATCATTCGCAGCGATCAGAAAACCGTTAGCCAGCAAATCGTAGTTTCCAGATAAGCAGCAATCATTGCATCCATAGTCTCAAAAAAAAGGCTCCCGCCAGCAATTGACGGGAGCCTTTTTTCGTCTGGTAAATCGAGCCCCAGCTAGCCAAGCTATCTTTAAAGCGCATCCTTTATTCTCTATAGTAACGAAACATTAGTCCCCCTCCAGCAACTCCTTATTTTTAAGAGGCACTCCCTTCAAGACCTTGTCGATCATCCGGGCATGATTGATTATCTGGTTGAGATGCCCCCGGTGATGGCAATCGGTCCCGACAAAATCCACCATCCCCTGGCTGAGCAAGCGCTGAGCGGCCTTTTTTTCCGGTTTCCCGTAGTAGCCGATCAGGGATAGCATATTGACCTGTAGTTCACACCCTCGTTCTCTTAATTCTTGGTATTGCTTAAAATCCTGAGCGTAGTAAAGATACCGCTCCGGATGCGCCATAACGGGCCGGTAGCCTTTCGTTTGTATCTGAAAAAGCATGCTATCCAGAGCTGGAGGGGCTGAGATGAAAGACATTTCCACCAGTATACGATTGCCGGGCAAAGTCAGCACCTGCCGGGCTTCTAGTTTATCCACAAACTTTTCGTCCAGGAGGTATTCGGCGGCCGCCGCGATCTCTACGTCAATACAGGCTTCTCTGAGCGCCGACCGCAAGTTTGCCAATCCTCCCCGTATCGTTTCGGGTGTATTGGGATATAAGTCACTCATCACGTGAGGGGTAGTGATGATTTTACGGTAGCCTAATGCCTGGAGAACGCGAATGAGCTCCAGACTTTGTTCAATATCGGAAGCACCGTCGTCAATACCGGGAATAAGATGAGAATGCAGATCGACCTGCAGATTCGTAAATTGAAAGGAAGA
>CAYWHT010000795.1:0-1832 GCA_964458135.1 uncultured Saprospiraceae bacterium
AGCCGAAAAAATAGCGGCGTCATATTTTCACAAATCTCATGTTGTCAGACTATAAGCCAATTGCAATCATTCTTGCTGTTGCGACAATTTGGTTTGCGCCCGACTCACGTTATATAAAGTAAGCATACATGAAGATCCTTTTCCTCTCCGACAACTTCCCCCCCGAGGTCAACGCCCCCGCCAACCGCACCTACGAGCACTGCCTCGAATGGGTGCGCCGGGGCGCCGAAGTCACCGTCATCACCTGTGCGCCCAACTTTCCACAGGGTAAAGTATACGACGGCTACAAAAACAAGCTCTACCAGACCGAGGTGCAGGACGGCATCAAGGTGGTGCGCGTGTGGAGTTACGTTGCCGCCAACAAGGGCACGACCAAGCGCATCCTCGATTACCTCAGCTTTGCGCTGACGGCCTGGGTGGCGAGTTGGTTCCACCGGGCGGATTTGATCGTGGCCACCTCCCCCCAGTTTTTTGCGGCGGTGGCGGGCTACCTGGCGGCCTTCGTCAAGCGCAAGCCGTGGATTATGGAGGTGCGCGACCTGTGGCCCGAATCCATCAAAGCAGTCGATGCGATCCGCCAGAGCCGGGTGATCAACTGGCTCGAGAAGCTGGAGCTCTTTCTGTATCGCCGGGCCGATAAGGTCGTAGTGGTCACGGACGCCTTCAAGGCCAACATCAGCGGGCGCGGCATCCCGGCCGACAAGATCGAGGTGATCAAAAACGGCGTGCAGACCGAGCAGTACCGCCCCCGGGATAAAGAGGCGCGCCTCGTCGAGGAGCTGGGCCTGCAAGACCGCTTCGTCATCGGCTACATCGGCACCCACGGCATGGCCCACAAGCTGGATTTTATTCTGGAGTGCGCCCGGGAGGCCCCGGAAGACGTCCACTTCCTCTTCATCGGTCACGGCGCGGAAAAGGAACGGCTACTGGGTCTTCGGGAACAATGGCGACTCCGGAACGTCACCATGCTCGATCCCGTCCCGCGGGCGGAGCTCCTTCCCTTCATCAGCGTGCTGGATGCGGCGCTGGTGCCCCTGCGCAAATCCGTCACCTTCAAGACGGTCATCCCCTCCAAGATCTTCGAAAACGCCGCCATGGGCAAACCCATCCTGCTGGGCGTCGAAGGCGAATCCCAGGAGATCATCGAATCCTACGGGGCGGGCCTCTGCTTCGAGCCGGAAAACAAAGAAGATTTCCTGCGGCAGGTGGAGCGCCTACGCGGCGAAAACGGTTTGTACGGCGAGCTGCAGGCGGGCTGTGCGGAATTGGTCATGGATTTCGACCGGAAGAAGTTGGCGGAGCGGATGTATGGGGTGATGGTGGAGGTTCGGAAAAGCGTCCTCGCTCTTTGACCGGGTAGGATCTAACCCGGATGATGCATGAATTTATCTACTGCGAAGCCAAACTGCCCGCTATTCTTGGGCTTCCTCGTCAGTCGACGCCACCGTATCTATACCTACTTATATCTCTGGCTCATCATGGATGTCTCGCCGGAGGTCATTCAGCGGATCCTGCGGGTAGGGAAGTAGCATGGGCGTATTGGTATTTGAATGAGGCAAGGGCTGCAGTGGACGATTAATTGGAAGCGGGATAGGTGGGGTGAGCTTTTGATCATCTTTTGGCCGTTCCTCTTATCCCCTGGAAAGTCTAAGCGCGCTAAGTGGTTCCCAAAAAGCCGGCCGCCGAAGGCATCTGCGGCCATCCCCCCATCTGCGCACTATTTCAGCCAGCTTAACCAGCCGCGGCAAGGGCTTCAGCCTTTCAAATTCAGAGCGGCAATCCAAAATCCAAAATCAAAAATCCAAAATCAAAAATCCAAAATCAAAAATCCA
>CAYWHT010000796.1:0-1827 GCA_964458135.1 uncultured Saprospiraceae bacterium
TTCCGGCAGCCATTCTGACCGCAGGGCGAACCAGGCCGGGATTTTGGGCGTTTTGACCCGATCAGCCCCCGGAAAATAGGCTTTCAGATCGAGAACCGGAGTGCGATCGTAGGCGTCGATATCCGGAATCTCAATGGGGAGGCCCGCAACTATGTCGGATTGGCGGGGGGCGTAGTTTTTTTGCTGCTCTTTTTCTCCTGGGCATTGGCGCGCTTTCGCAGGGCGCCGGTGATGATCGAACACGAGCGCCGGGGGTTTTTGAATAAGCTGTTTATCTCCGCCCTGTTCGTCCTCTTCTTTTCCTTTGGCTTACCCTTCATTATTCCCGGTTTGGAGGGGCTTTTGGATTATACCGGACCGGTGCGCCAATTCCGGTCGATCGGGCGTTTTTCCTGGTATTTCTACTTTGCGATCAATATCGTGGCTTTCGTATGGCTATACGTTTGGAGCCGGCAGGCCTGGCGGCGCCGAAAAGGCTGGTTTTTTGCCGCGCTGGCGGTGTTAGTAACAGAAGCGGCGCTTTTCAGCATCCGGCTGGATGTAGCCCTGGAAGATTTTCCCCAACTGGAAAACGGGCTTAAGTTGACGGAGCTGCAAATCGATTATGACGACTACCAGGCCGTCGTAACCGCGCCGCATTTCAATTTGGGTTCGGGCAATTTCTGGTGGGAGCCCGAGGGCTTCATCCTGCACCATACGGCGATGCTAGGGGTGCGCACCGGCTTGCCCACCACTAGCGCCATGCTGGGGCGTACGGCGCTCGATCATACCTTGCAGCAATTGCAGCTGGTCACTCCGCCTTACCGTCGACCCCGGATTCTGGATAGCTTTCCCGATCGGCGTCCGCTCTTATTGCTGTGGGATAAGCTGGAATTGGCCAAAGCATCCGACAAATACGCGCACCTGAACGAGGCCAGTAATTTGCTCTTCGAAGAACGGCGGCTCAAGATCTACGAGCTTTCCCTAGCCAGCTTTGAAACCCGAATCCGGCGGCGAGTGGCGCGCATTCAGCACGAGATTGAAACGGCCGATACGCTTTATACCCTCAACGGGCTGCAGTCTACCGATAGCGTGCTCAATTTCGTCTACCAGCCCATGGAGGCGGGGCCCTCCGGGCGGGCCTACTACGGAAATGGGGGAAGAAAAGCCCGGCTTGGAGACGCAGAGCCACTATACGAAGGCCCCTTGCCCGCGATGGCGGTCGATAGCCAGTACGTATTGCAACTTTGGTTTGACGCTTCGCAGCCTCTGGCGGCCCGGACGCAGCTCGAATTGGAAGAATTCCGGCCACGGGACAGCCAAATCCTGCAGCGGAAAAGTAATGTGCTTTATCACATGGCTAAAGTTTTTGACTCCAACGGCTGGGCGATGATCGAATGGCCTCTTCGACGGCGGGAAGCAACGAGCCATCTGCGAGTGCGGCTTTACAATGAGGATTTGGACGATCCGTTTATCTCGGTAGACGAATTGTTGATCCGGCCGGTGCGGATCGATGTGTACCGCCAAGCCGAGGACGTGCTCTGGAAAAATAATCTTTGGTTTCCGATCGAAGGGCGCAGGGGCGATACCCGGTAAGTCTGGCTTTCCGCTTTTTTGGTGATTCTGGCGGCGATGATGATGTTGAAACAATATGGGGTGGGCTTTCGAGAATGGTGAAGGTTGAATGGGGCCCAGTAGCTTCGGCTATGCCTGTATTTTTCGCCCCTGCCCCCCGCGGTCGGGATCCCAGACTGGCGAGCCGGAAGAATAGCGGCGTCCTATTCTCGCAAATCCTGACCTGGCAGACGGTAAGCATTGCCACCAAAAGCTCAGCCATATCTCCACCAC
>CAYWHT010000797.1:0-1826 GCA_964458135.1 uncultured Saprospiraceae bacterium
TTCCTCAAAAAAAACTTCTCCTCCCTCGCCTTTTTCTACCGCTACCTCCGCTACCGCATCCCCCTTCTCCTCGCGGTCAGCATCCTGGTAGGGTTGATGGATGGCCTGGGCCTCGCCATGTTCCTGCCCATGCTGCAGATGGTGGCCGATACCGGCGCCACCGCCACGGCGGAGCAAATGGGGAAGCTGGCCTTCGTGGTGGAAGCCATCGAGGGGATGGGACTGGAATTGACCCTGACGGTGGTGCTGATGACGATTTTGGTGTTTTTTACGCTGAAGGGAGGGTTTCGGTGGTTGGAGCAGTACCTACGGGTGATTTTTCAGCAATACTTTATACGCCGAATTCGGGAAGAGAATATTCAGGCGCTGGCCGACTACCGTTACGAAGCTTTCGTGCAGGCCGATGCCGGGCGGATTCAGAATACGCTGAGCGGAGAAGTGGCCCGCGTAGCCGGCGCCTATCGCACGTATAGCCAAATGCTGCAACAGTTGGTGATGGTGCTCACCTATACCGTGCTGGCTTTTTTGGCCAATCCGCAGTTTGCGGCGCTGGTGGCGGTGGGGGGCTTTTTGTCAAACTTACTATTCAACATCTTGTACAAAAAAACAAAACGCCTTTCCGCTCAGCTCACCAAGCGCAATCACGGTTTTCAGGGCTTGCTCCTCCAGCAGGTAGCCTTTTTTAAGTACTTAAAAGCGACGGGCCTTATCCGTTCCTATGCCCGTAAGCTCAAAGAAAAGGTACAGGAGATTGAGGCTACCAATCGCCAAATGGGCGTGCTGGGCAGCATCGCCGTGGGCGCCCGCGAGCCGCTAATGATTGGCGTGGTGGTGGCGGTGATCCTGGTGCAGGTGAAATGGATGGGGGGTAGCCTGGGATTGATCATACTTAGCATCCTTTTCTTTTATCGCGCCCTCAATTCGGTGGTGCAGTTGCAAGATTCCTACAACCGCTTCCTGACCTTTTCCGGCGCCTTGAATAATCTCAGTCATTTTATGTGGGAATTGCAAAAGGGTCGGGAACGCAGCGGTAAAAAACAATTCGAGCGTTTCCAGGATGCAATAGCACTCAAAGAGGTTGCTTTCGCTTACGAGCAAACGCCTATTCTACAAAACATCAATCTACAACTGCACCGCAAGGAAACCCTGGCCCTGGTGGGGGAAAGCGGATCGGGCAAAACCACCCTGATGAATATCCTCAGCGGCCTGCTCCGTCCCACCGAAGGTACCGTATTGGTGGACGGCGTGGATTTGCGTACGATCAATACCGCCTCCTTCCAGCGCCGCATCGGCTACATTACCCAGGAACCGGTAATTTTTAACGATACCATCTTTAACAACGTCACCTTTTGGGACGAGAAAACGCCCGAAACGCGGGCGCGCTTTGAAGAAGCGCTGCGCAAGGCGAGCATTCTGGCCTTTGTACAAGAGTTGCCTCAACAAGAGGATGCCCAATTGGGCAACAACGGCATCAACCTCAGCGGGGGGCAAAAACAACGGATTTCCATCGCGCGGGAACTTTACAAGGAGGTGGACTTCCTCTTTATGGACGAGGCCACTTCCGCGCTGGATTCGGAGACGGAGCGGGCTATTCAGCAAAATATTGATCAATTGCGAGGGCAGTTTACGATCCTGATTATTGCCCATCGGTTGTCGACGATTAAGAATGCGGATCGGGTGGTGGTGTTGAAGGAGGGACGGATTGAACAGATAGGAACCTACCAAAGCCTTATTGAAAAATCTTTTTCTTTTAAAAAAATGGTAGAGCTGCAGTAACTTTAGATGAATTATGAAAAAGCTGGTTATACACATAGGTACTCACAAAA
>CAYWHT010000798.1:0-1823 GCA_964458135.1 uncultured Saprospiraceae bacterium
GGTAAAGCCGGCATCGTACTTCACCCATAAGTCGAGCGGCACGGTATATTTGATCCGGTTCGTATCGATCGTGAAATCGATTTCTCCTTTTTTGCTTTTGGACGCCCGCAGCATCATGTCGTCGCCATCGTCCATATCGTTATCTTCGTAGACGGCGCCTTCAAGCTGGCGATTGAGGTTGTTCTTGAGTTCTTCGAGTTGGATCAGAATGGGGATGTTGAGCACCGAAACTTTGCTTGCGGGATAATCTTCGTACGAGGCCATCGGCTTTTCTAGTTTTTTACTGGAGGAACATCCTACAAGGAGGAAGAGTACTGCCGCTAATGCCAGATTTTGTCCTTTCATAGCACTGTTACTCAGGTGAGTTTTTTGATTGAGTTTGGAAATCCGGATTCCAAAAATACCAAAAGGAATGCTGCTAATCCGGAGTTTAAGGCTTTTAATTATCTTAGCTACGCTTACTATTCGCTTATAGTCTGACAACTCAGGATTTGTGAAAATATGACGCCGCTATTTTTTCGGCTGGCAAGGCGGAAAACGTAGGCATAGCCTAAGTTCTGTCGAGGCTTTCCAACGCAGCAAGGCGGAAAAAGAGCAAGTCAGAATTCACAAATTTTGGGTTGTCAGACTATAAATCAAGGCAATTTGCTCATTCACGAATTTTAATCCCCGTATGAAAAAAGACGTTAACCGCCGCGAATTTCTTCAGCAAAGCGCCATGGCCGGCGCGGCCTTTACCCTGCCCACGCAGCAATACGCTCCCCGGGCGCAATACGCCAACCCTTCGCCCAAGGAAAAAATCCGCCTCGGGCTCATCGGCGCCGGTTTGCGCGGGCAGAGTCACCTCGCACTAGCCCTCAACCGTCAGGATGTAGAAATAACCGCCATTTGCGACATCAGCCCGGTCATGTTAAAACGCAGCCGGGAGATGCTTCGAAAAAAAGGCGTAAGCGATCTACCCGCCGTTTACGACCGGGGCGAATACGATTACCTGCGCATGTTGGAGCAAGAATCGCTGGACGCAGTGATCATCTCCACCCCTTGGCGCTGGCATTCCGAGATGGCGGTGGCCGCCATGCAAGCCGGAATTTATACCGGAGTGGAAGTATCGGGGGCTTTTTCGCTCGACGAATGCTGGCAACTGGTGCAAACGCACGAAATAACCGGCGCCCATTTGTTTTTCCTGGAAAATGTCTGCTATCGCCGCGATGTGATGGCCATCCTGCAGATGGTTCGCAAAGGCATGTTCGGAGAGCTCCTCCACCTGGAATGTGGCTATCAGCACGATTTGCGCGGCGTTAAATTCAACGACGGCGAGACGGCTTACGACAGCGGCGTATCGTTTGGGGAGGAAGGCTTTAGCGAAGCGCGCTGGCGCACCTGGCACTCAGTATACCGCAATGGCGATCTCTACCCTACCCACGGCATCGGGCCCGTTGCCCAATACCTCAACCTCAACCGGGGCAATCGCCTTACTCACCTGTCTTCCATTGCCTCCAAATCCAGGGGGCTGCACCAGTACATTGTCGAACACGAAAAAGGCGGCCCCAATCACCCCAATGCGGAAATCGAGTTCAAGCTAGGCGATAAAGTTACCACCATCCTGGGCACAGCCAAGGGAGAGACCATTGTGCTACACCACGACACCAACCTGCCACGCCCCTATTCGTTGGGTTTCCGGGTACAGGGAACTAAGGGGTTGTGGATGGACGTCAACGATTCGCTGCATATCGAAGGCGTCAGCCCCGAACACCGTTGGGAAAAGGCGGCGCCCTACTTGAAAAAATACGACCATCAACAAAGGAAGCCCAACGCCGAAGCGG
>CAYWHT010000799.1:0-1822 GCA_964458135.1 uncultured Saprospiraceae bacterium
CCGGGGTATGGGTAGAGGGTAAGGGCTCCTACCCCTACCCCCTACCGTCTTTCAAACCGCTCCCGGTAAGCCGCGTGGTTCGTCCCCATCCAGGTATCCCAGAAATTGAAATAAATACCGTAATTGCAGCCCGAATGGCGGTGGTGCATATTGTGGTGGGTGGATGTATTAAACCAGCGCAGGATGGGGTGCTGCAGAAAGTTGCGGGGAAAAAACTCAAATCCGAGGTGCCCAATGATGTTCCAGCCGAGTGACCAGGTGGCGAAAATAAGCAGGGCCAGCGGGTGTACGGGCATAAAGAAAGCGGCAATGGGTACAATGCCAAATTCCACAATAGCTTCCAGCGGATGAAAAGCGAGACTGGCCCAGGGCGTAGGGTTGCGGGAGCGATGGTGTACCGCGTGAAAAACGGGGAATAGCCGGGGATGGTGCATCAAACGATGGGTCCAGTAAAAATAAGTGTCATGCAGGAAGATGAGCAGCACCACCGAAAGTAGAAGATACTCCCAACCGTAAACTTCGACATCCAAATACATCCGGGTATATCCGGCTCGTTGTAAGAGGTAGAGCGCCACTCCGATAAGCGCAAAAACCAGAGCCGTTCCGGCCGAATGCCGGATCTCCGCCAAAATTTTCCTGCCGCGGGGATATTTTTTCTGGATCTTATACGGCAAAAACCGGTTTTTCCACAGAACGTAAAAGCAGAGAAATGCCAGCCCGGCCCAAAAGGCGTACCGCAGAAAAATGACGAAAGCAGCAATAAACCAGGCGGGTAGGGCGCCGAATTGTTCGATGATGAAAAACATGGTGGGTCGTTGATGATACCCGTCCTCTTACCTCGGCCGGGTAAAGATGGCGGATGGGCGATCTTCTGCCCGGTTGTTCTGATTCCTGTTTCAGGAACCATTCGGGCAAAACTTGAGGTGCGATCGCCCATCCACCATTCACTATTCAATTTTCGTTCTCCTGATAGATCCTTGCGGCTTTAACTTATAATTCAATCGTATACTCCTCCCCATTAAAGCGGATGGTGGCGGTGCCGTCTCCGTTAAAGACGATTTCTCCTTCTACGCTAAAAGTATCTCCGTTGGTGTTTTCACCGCTAAGCGTGAAGGTGGCGGTACCGGAAGCAATGTTGTCTCCACCCTTGGGAATTTGGATGCCGGTGGCGAGGATCTGCAAATCGGTGGTCAGGGTGTTTTCGTTGCGGATTTTGGAAGTTTGGACGCCCTCGCGGTTGTACTCGCCCTCGAGCAGGAAGTTGGCGCCCTGCACCAGGTTGTCGACCCGCCAGCTGCTGTAAGCCGAATCGGAAGAGATCATGCGCCGGGTTTCGTACTCGCCTTTGGCGGTGCGTTGAAAGTCGACGTCTTGCGGGATGTTGTTATCATTGCAGTTGAGCGTCCACTGCCAGCTGGTCGCGTACGAGGCCGTGATGCGGGCGTTGTCGAAGTTGCGGTTCGCGGTGCTGTCGAAGGTTTCGTTGCAAGCCTCGCTGAGGGCAGACTTTTCGGAATAGCGCTCGGCGAGCAGGACGGCGTCGGCGGCGTCGGCAACCAGCCCCTGGGACTCCGCCATCAGCGCGCCTTCCACCACCGTGGCGAGCTCTTCGTTGTCAATGCTGGTAGTAGGCGCCTCATCGGCATCTTCGTCACAGGCGGTGAGCAAAAAGCCCAACGCCAAAAAAAGTAATGCGTGGATTTTGATGGTCTTCATGATTGTCAAGATTTTTTGTCGATGGAATGTTTTGGTGCAAATGAAAGGGCCAGGGGCTTCAATGGCAATTTATTTCAACGAATGGTAGGATATGGGGAATGAGTAG
>CAYWHT010000800.1:0-1821 GCA_964458135.1 uncultured Saprospiraceae bacterium
TCAAAGAACTTATTACACGGTGTGTTAAAATGCTGCAGATCGGCAATAAATTTACCTTTTTGAGAGGTAACGGGCATAATGGCCTATTTAAAAATAGCGATAAATTGAAACTTAAAGTTTTTGAAAAAAAACCGATTTTAACCTAACACATTCCCCAAACGGGGTATAAAGAGGCAAAGATGTTCATATAAAAAGCAAATAGGCTACCTCCCAAAAAACCAAAACCCTCGGTATAATCCCAGAAAACCATGCAGCAGCCTCAAAGGTGAGGCTGCTGTTTTTACCAAACTACAATCCCCATGTCCAAGTACCCGGCTTATCCCTAAGCCATAAAAGCCGGGACCTATATTTTGCATAATCCCTACCAGTCATTTCACGCATTCATGCACAAAAGCAATGGTAGCCTTCCCCGGGCTGCCATTGTCTTTTTTACCCCAAAATCCATCGCACTTATTGGTTGGGTTGGTGATTCCACGGCCAGTACCCTTCCCACCGCCAGGGCGTAAACCGGTCTCCGATGCTTATCTCCAACAATTCCTTAAAAATACTTTCCCCGTTATCGGAATTCGTAAAGATGACGATACCGGTCTGTTGTTCCGGGAACATAATCGAATAATGCTGAAACCCCCGGTCGTGCCCTTCTTTAAAAGCCCCGTAGCCGTGGGGCGTTTGCAGCCATCCCCAACCCAGTCCGTAACCCAGCTCAATGTCATCCTGGGCGGTGGTGTCCTGGAAAGCCAAGGGGCCAAATTGCGCTTTGGAACGGATGCGGACGTTGGGCTTAAACATCAGTTGGGTTGCCGTATCCTTTTTCGAAGCGTTACGCAAAACGGCCCCAAAGAATTTGGCGTAATCTTCCGGCGTAGTTTCCATGGAGCCCGCAGCGCCGGCTTCGTCCCGTCTGTTTTTCTCGATGACCTCCTGCTTGGCGGTGTGCCCGTAGCAGTACCGGTTTTCAAAGCGCTTCTGCCAGACGTAGCTGGTCATTTCCATGCCGAAAGGATCAAAAACCCGTTCCCGGGCCAGTGATTCCAATCCCCGGCCGGTGATTTGCTCGATGACAAACTGCAACAGTTGCATGCCTTCGCCGGAATAGCTGTAGCGCGTGCCGGGGTCAAACCAGAAAGCCAATTCGTCTTTCGGAATGTCCAGCCCCGGCGGACTGATCGGGATCCACCGCCAGTTGGGCAGGCCGGTGGTGTGGGAGAGGCACATGCGGGCGGTGATCTGCTCGTAGCGCTCGTCGCCCTTCAAATCGTCAAATCCGCGCCAGTCTTTTTCGAATTCGTATTCCGGAAGTGGCTTATCCAGGTAGTCTTGCAGCGGCTGGTCGAGATCGATGACGCCTTCCAGGGCCAGTTGGGCGACGAGGTAGCCGAAGACGGCCTTGCTGAAGGAGGCGGCGTAGAAGACGTGATCCGTTCGCAGCGGCGCTCTTTTTTCGTAATTGGCGTAGCCGAAGGCTTTTTGGTAAGTAATCTCGTTGTCGTTGAAGATCGTGACGGCCATGCCGGTGACCCGGGCAGAATCCATCAGCGCCTGGATCTTGGCGGTTAATGTCGATTGGGATATTTGGTTGCCGTCAATTTTTTGGATGGTGGGTTCGTTTTTGGTGCATCCGAGCAAAAGGAAGAGGGCGGTTAACCAGAGGAAGGTTCGCATATAGGTAAATTTAATGTGTTTTGGTAGATAAGTTATGCGATCCTCTTCATTGTTGGGTAGTCAATCGATCAATAGGAAGGAAGCATAGATCAAAGACGGAAAGGTTGAACCCATTGCGGGTTTGGTCTTTGAGTCGAAAATTGCAATTTGGAGGCCAAC
>CAYWHT010000801.1:0-1818 GCA_964458135.1 uncultured Saprospiraceae bacterium
CGTTTTACTATGGCCTGACCTGCTTGGTGCTCTACCTGGTATTGTGGCGGCTGTTGCGTAATCACGCAGACCCCGCTTTTCCCTTTTTTACGGCTTTGGCGGCTACGCTGATCTTTACGGTTCATCCGGTGCATACGGAAGCGGTTGCCAATATTAAGGGGCGCGATGAGATTTGGAGCCTGCTGCTCAGTCTTGGGGCGCTGGGTTTTTCTCTGCGCGCCCACCAAGACCGGCAGCCCTGGTGGCAACTGGCGGTGCTGGTCTTGTTTTTTTTGGCCCTGACGGCCAAGGAGAACGCCATCACTTTCTTGGCCGTGGCGCCACTGGCCTTGTATTTTTTTGAGCGGATTAGCTTCGGCAAGATCCTTTGGCAGATGGCGCCTTTCCTGGCGGCGTCGGCGGGTTTTCTCCTCCTGCGGGGCATGGTGGTCGGCTGGGAATTTGGAGAACCCAGCGGGGAATTGATGAACAACCCCTTTTTGAAAGTCGTGGGAGATCGTTACCTACCTTTTACGCCGGCCGAAAAGGCAGCCACCATCCTCTTTACCCTCGGCAAATACGTACAACTGCTGTTTATCCCGCATCCCCTCACCCACGATTATTATCCCCGGCACATTGGCGTCATGGATTGGGGGGATTGGCGGGTGTGGTTTTATGCGGCGGTTTATTTGGGATTGGTTTTGTATGCGCTCTTGCGCCTCCCCAAAAAAGACCCTCTAAGCTTCGGCATTCTGTATTTTCTGGCCACGATTTCCATCGTGTCCAACATCGTCTTTCCGGTAGGCACCCACCTGTCGGAACGCTTTCTGTTTATGCCTTCGGTGGGCTATGCCCTGGCGATTGGCGTTTTGCTGTACCGGTTGGCGATTTTTTTGGGCAGGGCGGATCGCGTACAGCGCCGGCGGCAGTTGTGGCTGCCTCTCCTGGTGTTGTTGGGCATTGGCGTACTTTACGGAGGCAAAACGGTAGATCGCAACCGGGTATGGAAAGATAATTTCACGCTTTTTTCCACCGATATCGAAGTCTCCTCCAATAGCGCCAAGTTGCGAAACGCGTTGGGTGGCGAACTGGTGACCCGGGCAGGAAATATGGAAGAAGGGCGTCCTCGCCGGAAAGACATGTTGCGCGAGGCCATCGGGCACTTGCAGCGCGCCGTGCAAATCCATCCCAACTACAAAAACGCCCACCTGCTGATGGGCAACGCCTACTATTACCTTAAGAATTTTGACCTTTCTATTCAGCAGTACCAACGCACCCTTCAACTTGACAACGATTACGAAGACGCTCGCAATAACCTTTTCATCACCTACCGGGATGCGGGCCGGTATTTTGGCGAACAAAAGGGGGATTTGGCAAGGGCCATACAGTATCTGGAGCAGGCCTACCAGATGCGCCCCAATGATTTTGAAACCGTTCGTTTACTGGGCGTGGCGCACGGCCGGGCCGGTCACAACCAGGAAGCCATCCGCTTTTTCACCCGGGCTACCGAAATTCAGCCCGATAATGCGGAAGCCTGGTTTAATCTGGGTAGCGCCTATTATAATGCCGGCAACCCGGATAAAGGAGCTCAGTTGCATGAGAAGGCCAGGCAACTAGACCCCAATGTAGGGGCACGACAATGATGAGATGCACGAAGTGGAGGATCATTGACAATTTCCTTTGGCGCCCCTAACTTTATTTATAGTCCAACAACCCAGCTGGACTTTGGCATCTCCGGATTGCTCAAAGAAGATATTTCACAGACTAATTAGTCTAATTTTAAAAAAGAACCCATTGCGGGTTTGGTCTTTGAGTCGAAAATTAGCCATTTTTTGATTA
>CAYWHT010000802.1:0-1818 GCA_964458135.1 uncultured Saprospiraceae bacterium
AGTTCTTCCAGTTCGGAAGTTTGATCCGGCAGCAGGTTTTCCAGTAGATATAGCTCGTTGTTGAAGTGGTTGATGGCGATGATGAAGCGGTGCAGGGTAAAGCGGATATCGGGCAGGTCGAGTTTGCGTTTATCGGGATCGAATGTCAGCGTATCGAAATATTGAACGGCGTCGTAGCCCACGTGCCCGAACAGCCCGTTGAAGCGGCGGAAGGTCGGGTCCTGTTCCACCTGGAAGGACTGCAAGAAATCCTGCATGGCCCGGGGGACCGTTTCGGTATTTTGCACCTCCAGTTCTATTTGCTCCTGTCCCGGAAAGTGTTGGGTGATGCGCCCCCGCTGCACGCGGAAGCTTCCGATAGCTTCCAGACCGATAAAGGAGAAGCAGTCTTCGGCGCTGCTAAAGTCATTGCTCTCCAACAAAACCGGTTGGGTGTAGCGATCGCGCAACCGCAGGTAGAGCGACACGGGCGTAATGGTATCGGCCAGGTATTTCTTGACGCGGGTTTGCAGCTGAATGCTCGGGTTCGTACTTACGGCTTCCATGTAACGATTTTTATTTTCCAGCCGTGCCACCAACTAAAAAGCGGCTTGCCGAGTGAATCGACAAGCCGCTTTTCGCAAAAAACCACGGGCGTGTCACCTCACTCGATACTTCGAATGTGCGTTCCACCACCACCAGTTTTTTGCCGTATGACACATCATAATGTACAGAGACAATGGTTCTGTTGCAAATATAATGGCATGGGGCGGGAATTACCAAGAAAGGTCCAGATTTTATTTTCAACCGCCCATTAATGCAAAATCCGGTACACCATCTCTCCCATCAATTCTTCCTCCGGTTTTTGGTGGAGGACATAATCCACTCCCTTCGATTTGAGATCGTACGCTTTCAGCAGCTCAATAACTTCCTCGGTTTTATCCCGGTTAAAAGTGCGGGCGGCCTGCCGGTATTCCCGCAAAAAGAACCCGGAGCGCAGGCCCAATGCTTCCAGCAGCTCTTTCTCTGGCAGATTCTTTAGAAAATGCAGCATGTAGATCTTACTGAAGTAATTGTAGAGGGAGCCGATGACGACCGGGAAGGGGTTCTTTTTGGGATTGGCCGCGAAGTATTGGGCGATCCGGGTGGACTTGAGCAGGTCGCGTTGGCTGAGCGCCCGCTGTAATTCGAAGATGTTATAGTCTTTGCTGATGCCGATGTGTTCCTCAATGTGGCTTTCGTCGATGCGGGCGCCACCGGCGAGATTGAGCGCCAGTTTATCGAGCTCGTTGGCCACTTTGGAAAGATCGGCCCCCAAATATTCGGCGATGAGGCCGGCTGCGCCGGGGGTGATATCCAGCTTGCGCGATTGCAAATAGGTTTTTATCCAATCGGGCGTCTGGTTGTCGTATAACTTTTTGGCCTGAAACACCACCGCCTGCTTTTTGAGCAGCTTTCCGAATTTGGTGTTGAGGTTGAATTTCTTGTACTTATGGCAAATCACCAACACGGTAGAGGCCAGCGGTTTTTCCACGTAAGACTGCAGTTTGGCCAGGTCGCGCATTTCCTGGGCCTCCTTGAGGATGACCACCTGCCGGGAGGCCATCATGGGATAACGGCGCGCCGCATCCACCACGGCCAGCGGATCGGCTTCTTTACCGTAAAGGACGGTTTGGTTGAAAGCTTTTTCGGCTTCTGCCAGGGCGTGCGTTTCAACATAGTCTGCAATGTGATCGATGAAGAAAGCTTCTTCGCCGTACAGGAAATAGAGGGGATGGAATTTCCCCTGTTTCATTTCTTTGAGGATAGCTTCGAAGGTCAAGAGCGCTGAATTTTATT
>CAYWHT010000803.1:0-1813 GCA_964458135.1 uncultured Saprospiraceae bacterium
GATTTTTGATTTTGGATTTTTGATTAATATAGATACCTGATAATCAGGTTTTTAATAAATAATGGTGCTAGCGCTACTTTACAATACTGGAACTAAAAAAATTAAAGGCCGAAACAAAAATTTAATATCCAAATTGGACTCAACCCGTTCAATTTTTGCGATGTTCACGCAATAAAATAAACCCATGAATAAGGTCCTCAAGAAGCCGCGGATTGAGGGAGAGATGCCCGGCATTCTCCACTCGGTTTGGCCGTTGTTATTCGGTATTGGACTCCTCATGCTCGGCAACGGTTTGCAGGGCACACTGCTCGGCATCCGGTCCCAGCTGGAAGGTTTCCGGGCGGGAATTACGGGACTGATTATGGCCAGTTACTACGCCGGTTTTATGGCGAGTTCGGTTTGGACGCCACGGGTGCTGCAAACTGTAGGGCATATTCGCGTTTTCGCCGCCCTGTCGGCTATCGGTTCGGGCTCCATTCTGGCCCACGTGCTCCTCATCGATCCCTTTTTCTGGGGGTTTCTGCGTTTTCTTATGGGTTTTTGTTTTGCGGGAATCTTCGTGGTGTCGGAAAGCTGGCTCAATGACCGCTCCACCGTGGCCACCCGCGGGCGCCTGCTCGCCATTTACATGGGCGTGACTTTCACCGGCATGGGTGGAGGGCAGTTCCTGCTCAATTTGTCGCCCCCCGAATCGGCTGATTTGTTTATCCTCGTCTCCATTCTGATCTCGGTATCTGTGGTGCCGTTGTTGTTGAGCGCCAAGCCCATTCCGAACTTCGAAGCGCCGCGCTTGGTGTCTTTGCGGCGCATTTATACTGCTTCGCCTATGGGTACGGTCGGCACGTTCGTGGCGGGCCTGTCCAACGGCGTCATCTTCGCGATGGGTGCGGTATACGCCAAGGGGGAAGGCTTCACGGTCTCTGAGACGGCCCTGTTTATGGGGGCCATCATCGCCGGGGCGGCGGCCTTGCAGTGGCCGGTGGGCCGCTTGTCGGATATTTTTGACCGGCGGCGGGTGATTTTGGGAAGCGCCTTGCTGGCGGGCCTGGCGGCGCTGGGCGTCGAGCTATTTTCCGGTATTTCCGACGGATTGTATTATACCCTGCTCTTTTTGATGGGCGGGCTATCCCTGGCCATTCATTCCCTCTCCCTGGCCTACACCAATGACTACCTGGAGCAGGACGAGCTCATTGGGGCCAGCAGTATGCTGGTGCTGGTATTGGGCGTCGGCTCGGTTTTGGGGCCGATTATGGTGGGGGTGCTCCTGGCTCAGGTGGGTTCTTCTTCCTTTTTTTATTTTCTGGCTATTCTTCACTTCGGCCTCGTTGCTTACGTCGTTTGGCGGATGAATATCCGGGAAGCCCTTCCGGCCGAGGAGCAGGCGCCTTACGTGGCGGTGCCGTTGCAGGGGTCCGACATTTCGGCGGTTTATTCGGAGGAGAAAGCGGAAGAGGAGGGGGAGTGAATTTATGATTTTGGATTTGTGCGCGAAGTACTAATATACCTGCACCATCAACCGGATTTCGTCGGGTTTTACTCCCTTACGGATTGCTCCCGCTCCCGCAACCGTTCACCTTCCCGCGTCACCGCATACATCAAAACCACCTTCGTCGTCAAATCAAAAGGCAAGAAGGCGATCACTTCACCATCGAGCGACAGCCAGTTCAGGGCGGCGGGGGTAAATAGCCAAATGAGGGGAAAAGCCAGCGAAATGATTACAAAGAGAAGCGCGTAACGCTTAAACGACCGGAGACGATGGGAGGCTACCTCCAATGTTGAAGCGAACCCCGGGAGCCGGATTAGCAACAACAAG
>CAYWHT010000804.1:0-1813 GCA_964458135.1 uncultured Saprospiraceae bacterium
CATCACCTACGTTATCGCCCACGTTGTCGGCAATGGTGGCCGGGTTTAGGGGATGGTCTTCCGGGATACCGGCTTCGACCTTCCCCACGAGGTCGGCGCCCACATCGGCCGCCTTAGTGTAAATACCTCCCCCCACACGGGCGAAGAGCGCGATGGAGGAGGCGCCGAAGGAAAATCCGGTAATCACGGTAATTACCCGGTCTACCGTCCATCCCATATTGGAGTACGCAATGAACAAAATACCCAGGCCGAGCACCCCCAGGCCGACAACGCCCATTCCCATAACCGAACCGCCGGAAAAGGCGATTTCGAGGGCGCGCCCCAGGCTTTTGCGTGCGGCGTTGGTAGTACGTACATTGGCGCGCGTAGCCACTCGCATGCCGATAAATCCGGCGAGGCCGGAACAGATAGCTCCCAGGATAAAGGAAACCGCGATCAACCAGGAAGAATCGTCCGGGTTAGCCGAAACCCCCAGCAGAATGGCGACGGCCAATACAAAAATAGACAGTACCCGGTATTCCGCTTTCAAAAAAGCCATCGCCCCTTTATAGATATTCTCGGCGATTGACCCCATCAACTCGGTTCCTACTTCCTGCTTAGACACCCAAGCCGAACGCCAGAAGGTATACAACAATGCCAGTACCCCAAAGGCAGGAACTAAATAAGTAATTGTTTGACCCATGACTCAGTAACTTTAATCTTTTGAAGTTTTTTGTAGGCAGTTTAACTCAATACGGGGAGATCTAAAACAAAAGCTTCAGCAGAGCGCCTCTGTGAAGCCTTTACAGCTAATTTTTCGTTCGGGGAGCAAAGCTAAGGCAATTTTGCGGTTTAACCAACATGGGCTTACAGGCCACCGGGACTGAAGAGCTGTCGGTACATTTGCCAGACCTCTACCCAACGCGCCTCATGGATGCTGTATTTGACGCGATTGCCTTCAATGGAGGTGAGGACCAAGCCGATTGACTTCAGTTCCTTTAAATGTTGGGAAACGGTGGGTTGGGCGAGCGGCATGGCCTTAGCGATTTCCCCACTGAAACATTCTTTTTCGGCGAGTAAGTATTGCAGGATGGCCACCCGGGCCGGATTGCTCAGCACCTTGGAGACTTCGGCGATGTCGTTTTGGACGAGGTTAAACTTGTTATTTTTGGAGGTTCCCATCGGCTTTTTCGGAACGCCGGCATTTGTATTAAGGCGCTAACGTAAAATTATTCAAACAATCGATAGGATGCCCGAACCGGTTAACGGTTTGTTGGTTAGCTGACGGAAACCTATTTATCGCTGTTTTAAGCGATCTAAACCCGATTTTGCTTGCTGATGCAATCCTGTTTGGTATTCTTCGGGTTTTATTTTCAAACACAGCTGGAAATAGGCTTTGGCCTCCGGATAATTGCCCTTTTGTTCTTCAATGAGCGCCATTTGCAAGGCGGCATTACAGGCAAAGAAAAAGGAAGCCTCCCGGCCCAGGGCGATGGTTCGCTTGTAGTAGTCGATGGCTTCTTCGTAGCGTTGTAATCCGTGTAAGATCCGGCCCATGCGGTAAACGTATTCCAGTTTTCCGCGAGCGTGGGGGAAATCGGCTGGGGTCAGCGGCCGCAGCCAGTTGTAGGCCTGCTGGTAATATCCTCCGTCAAAGAGCAGGCGCGCCCGGATCAATTCTACGGGCGGATGCCGGCCGTCTTCGGCCTCCTTGAGCGCACTAGCGTCACCACCGGTATCGGCGGCCCCTTTTTCCCGGCACAGCTTCATATATTTTTGGTAACCCTCGGTGCGGCCACGAAGCAGCTGATGCCAGGCCAGCTTTTGGTAAGCT
>CAYWHT010000805.1:0-1811 GCA_964458135.1 uncultured Saprospiraceae bacterium
ATAATCAAAAAATTGCAATTTGGAGGCCAACTACTAAACCCGCAATGGGTTCATTTTTAACAAAAGTTGTAAGATGAAATATTTGTTGTCGATCCTGTTTTCCGTATTCCTGTATTCACTGAGCGCCCAAAGCCTGAAAAAACCGCTGACCTACTACCTGCCCGATATCAACTACGACGATGATATTCCCAGCCCGGAAGCATTTTTCGGTTACCAAATCGGGGAGTGGCACCTAAGCCACGACCAATTGGTCATGTACCTGCGCCGTTTGGCGGAAGCCTCGCCGCGGATAACGCTTACCGAATACGCCCGTTCTTACGAATACCGCCCCCTGGTGTATCTGACCATCACTTCCGAACGCAACCACGGTGATCTGGAATCGATACGCGAGCAACATCTCCAACTTACCGATGGCGCGCGCGCAGAGCCGCTGGATGTTTCCGGCATGCCCCTCGTCTTGTACCAGGGGTTTAGCATCCATGGCAACGAGGCCAGCGGCGGCAACGCCGCCCCCCTGGTGGCCTATTACCTGGCCGCCGCTAAAAGCCGGGAGGTCAACCGGCTGCTCGATAATACGGTCATTCTGCTGGATCCCTGCTACAACCCGGACGGATTTCACCGTTTTTCGACCTGGGTGAACATGCATAAGAACAAAAACCTGACCGATGACTCCCAGGACAGAGAATACCACGAGAGCTGGCCGGGCGGCCGAACCAACCACTACTGGTTTGACTTAAACCGCGATTGGCTGTTGCAGCAGCATCCCGAAAGCCAGGGCCGCATCGAAACGTTTCACCGCTGGAAGCCCAACGTGCTGACCGACCACCACGAGATGAGCACCTTCTCCACCTTTTTTTTTATGCCGGGGGTGCCTCAGCGCACCAACCCGATCACTCCCCAGGCCAACCAAGACCTGACCGCCGAAATCGGTCAGTACCACGCCCTGGCCCTGGACCGCATCGGGTCATTATACTTCACCCAGGAACGCTACGATGACTTCTATTATGGCAAGGGGTCTACTTATCCCGACGCCAACGGCGCCATTGGCATTTTGTTTGAACAGGCCAGCGCCCGCGGGCATCTGCAGGATACGGAGAACGGCCCCCTCAGTTTCCCCTTCGCCATTCGCAATCAGGTGATGACGGCCCTCTCCACCCAGGAGGCCGCTTTCGATTTGCGGGAAGACCTATTGACTTACCAGCAAGATTTTTACCGGGAGGGGCTGGCCGAGAGCCGGGAGGACGAACGGAGGGCCTTCATATTCGGCGAGCCCGCCGATCCGGCCCGCGCCAAAGCAATGGTCGAGATCCTGCGGCGCCACCGGATTGAGCTCTACCGTCCTGGCCGTCGCGTTCAAACGGCCGGCCGAACTTACGAACCCAAAAGCGCCTACATCGCCCCCCTACAGCAAAACCAATACCGCATGCTGCGGGCTGTCTTCGATACGACGACCACCTTTCAGGACAGCCTGTTTTACGATGTCTCTTCCTGGGCTCTGCCCCTGGCTTTTAATATCCCTTTCTCGGTTCTGGAATCTTCGGATTACCAGCTCGATTTGTTGGGCGAACCGGTGGAAGCCGTCGAACAGCCGCTAACGGCCCCGACCCCCGACTTTAGCGATTACGCCTACCTCTTCGAATGGGAGCCCTACTACGCGCCAAAAGCCCTGAACTTCTTACTGGAAAGCGGATTGCGCGCCAAGGTGGCCACCGAGCCCTTCCGGGCGGTGGGACGTTCCTTCCGTCAGGGCGCCATCATGCTGCCCGTACAAAATCAAGCGCTGGATCCGGAACGCATCCATCAGTTAGTAC
>CAYWHT010000806.1:0-1802 GCA_964458135.1 uncultured Saprospiraceae bacterium
CGGTGCAGATGGGCAAATTGCGGCGATCAAAATACCGTGTTATATCATCGGAGGGTGGTGGGATAACTATGCCAGCGATCAGTTAGAGGCCTTTCGGCTTATGCGTGAGGCAGGCAATGACAAGGCATATATACGCATCAATGGAAAAAACCATTGCAATGCTAGAGGGGCAGGCCGAGCCGTTGATGAAAGAAATGAGCGCGATTTTCAGACCAGGCCAGATGTCGATCTTCCCTGGCTAGGTGAACAGGTAAGCCCTTTCAATGAAGACACATTCCGCATGGATATTCTGAACGGAAGCAGCGATGGGACGAATTATGGTCCTCCGGTTACATTGTTTGTCATGGGGCTTAATGAATTCAGAGGGTTTAGTTCCTGGCCGGTTCCGAATACCGAATACGTCAACTATTATCTACACAGTCCGGACGGTTCAAAAACCGGGTCGTCGCTTTCCACCGAGCTCCCTACTGGCGACCAGCCGCCCGATACCTATTATTACGATCCCGAAGATCCAGTACCTACCCTCGGAGGGAACACTACGAATGAAACCCTGTTGAAAGGCGCCGGTTCTTTTGATCAGCGGCCTAATGAAAGCCGTGATGATGTGTTGGCGTTCACTAGTGAACCGCTCGCTGACCACACTGCCGTTGTCGGGCGTGTAAAGCTTAGATTGTGGGCGTCATCATCAGCGAAAGACACGGATTTCATTGTCAAGCTCATCGATGTTTACCCCGATGGGACCCGGTACAATGTCTGTGAAGGCATTCTTCGGTGCCGGTTTCGCAAGTCGGTATATGAAACGCCTGAGTTGATGACGCCGGGAGCTGTGTACGAAATGGAAGTGAACCTGCATTCCACTGCGAATGTCTTTCTCAAGGGCCACCAAATCGGGTTGGATATTACCAGCAGTAGTTTTCCGCAATATGACCGCAATCTAAATACTGGAAACGATCCCCACACGGATACGAATATGGTAGTGGCAAAGCAAACGATTTTTCACGACCTGAATCGCCCGACCCACCTCGTTCTTCCGGTCGTAAAGGCCGATGTGCTAAATGCTGTTGATCCGGACAAGGAGTCCAGTATTAGATTAAACATTTACCCAAATCCAGCGACAGAATCGGCTGTGTTGGACTTTCCAGAAAGTGAGTTATCTAAAGCCAGTTTGTTTTTGTACGATTCCTCGGGCCGTTTGATCCGGGAAGCAAAAAGGCTCCGGACTCAAAACCTGGATATTTCCGGCCTTGCTGCGGGCAGTTATTTTGTAATTATCAGGTCGGAAGAAAAGCAATGGAGGGGAACGCTGATTAAAGAGTAAACCCGGATTATGCATGGGTTCTTCGTCACGAGAAGCCAAAATGCTCGCCAGGCTTGGGCGCCCGCAGGAAGGAGACGCGCAGGCGCATCCCTGGATACGGTGAGCGTCGACTGACGAGGATGCCCATGAATGGCTGGCCCTGTGAAATACAGCAGGTAACGCTCCGCTTTATTTCATAGGGCGGGCAGTATAATCGCCAACAGTAGAAAGAATGTCAAAAACGGACTCGACAACCGCCCTTTTGTTGATTAGCCGGTTGAATTTGTCTTCGACAGGCTTTTTCTTCATATTCTTTCTGGGCTTAATGACTAAATGCAGGCCATTTTCAAAGAAGAAAGCGAAAAGTTTGGTCAAATTACCCTTTATCGCCAACGCAGACCCCATCCAGTTGGCCCAAAAGTTTTTGTAGCAGCACCTGGTGAACCCATCGCGGGTTTAGTAGTTGGCCTCCAAATTGCAATTTTTTGATTATACTGCGTTGCGA
>CAYWHT010000807.1:0-1797 GCA_964458135.1 uncultured Saprospiraceae bacterium
GCTCTATCCCAGGCAGAGCGTTCTCGTTCAGCTTCCGCCCGCAGCCTTTCGATCACTGCGCGCGCTTCCTCCACATGCTGCCCTTGCGGATAGGCATCCAGGTATTCCTGCAGAGCTTTAACGGATCCCGCTTCCTGGGCCTTTTCCCAATCCGCAGCTTCTCGTTGAGTTGCCGCTCCCTCTCCATCGGTGTTTTCCAAAGCCCGGCGGGCTTCTTCGGCATGCTCGCCCCGGGGATGGGCTTCCAGATACTTTCGGTACCCCTCTTCCGTATCCGCCTTCCGGGCCCGTTGCCAGGCCCGGTCTTCCACCAGGGCCCGACTTCTCATCTTCGTCTTTTCCGTTAAGGCATCCCTCGCAGCACCCGCCGGCAAGCGGCCGGCCAGATTGGCGATCTCCCGAATTTGGGCGGTATCGGTGGTTTGCGCCACCGCTTCCAGTACGCGTTGCTCAATGGTGTCTGCGGTTACCCCTTCCTTCCGGGCCGAGGGAAGGTCCGGGAACTCTTGTACATAATCCAGATAGGCAACAGGTTGATCTTTCAGTTTGGCGATCTCCCATTTGGCCTTTTCCCGAAAGCGAGCTTTTTCCTGGTATTCCTCCAGGTATTCATCGTAAATTTTAATAGCTGCTTCTTCATCCTCCTTGATTTTCGCTTTACGAACGTAGGCATTTTCTCGCAAAGGGCTTTTTTTGTGCCTTTCGATATACCAATCGTACGCCTGCTCGGTATCCGCCAGATAGCGCACCACCGTCCACTCCACCTGAGCGGGAGCAATGGCCCAGGTGCCGCCCGCAAAAATCACTATCCCGGCCAGCAATAGCATGGCCTGCCGGAATCGCCAGATGACAGCCTTGCGCTGTGGGGAAGCGGCTCCTTTTTCCTCCGCGTAAACCACCTCCATTTCGGCCGCCCCGCTCGTAAAGGAAAAGGCATACTGCGCGGTGGCCCAGGATGGCGCCGCCGGCGCTTCGGCCTCTTCGGTCACGATCTCCACCTCCCGCTCCAGGACGATCTCCCGCTTGCGTTCCTTGCCGTGCACCAGCTCGATCACCGCCACCTTCAGCAGCAACGGAAATTTACCTTGCTGCAACGGCTTGACGTAAAACCGCCATTCGGTGTATCCCGCTTCATCAATAAGTTGCTCCGGCTCGGAAATGGTGCGGATGGTGAAGGGCTGGGCTTCGGAAGGATCGACCAGTTGGACCTGCATCACCTTCGAAATGGGGATGGGCTCCAGGGCCACGTGCTCGTCGAGGTCGATATTTTGAATGATATCGTCTTCATCCAGTGCGATGCGCACCACGCAGGGCGTCTCATGCTGATAAGGCATGCGATCGGGAATGCGGTAGAGCACCTTGCCCCGTTTGGCCTTACCGGCGGCGGGCTTTTGGGCTTCCGGGGCCGGCGCTTCAAAATCGGCGGCTTCCAGGCTGTCGATCAGCAACATAAGATCCTCGCGGATTTGGTTGTAGCTGATTTGCAGATCCCGGTCGCTCATCACATTCCGGAGCCGCTTTTTGTTGACTTCGTTTTGCCGCCCTTCCAGGGAGAGCAAGTCGTTGTACTTGGCCGCCTCCTCCGGTATCCAGTCTTTCAGGGCTTTAATGGTCTCGGCGATCCCTTTCCTGGCGAGCAACTCCTTCCATTCCTTTTTGTATTGGGAGAGGTTTTCCATGCGGGGCTGCGGTTGTAGTGGTGGTTTGGTTTTTTCTATTTTGGGGTATGCCGCAAGACAGCTGATATAGTCTGACAACCCAAAATTTGTGAATTCTGACTTGCTCTTTTTAGCTTCG
>CAYWHT010000808.1:0-1797 GCA_964458135.1 uncultured Saprospiraceae bacterium
CTATAAAGGGGAGGCGGATACCTCCATCCACCGCTTCGGAGTGCCGCTCAAATACGAAAATGCCCATTTCACCATCGAAGCCGGCCCCAAAGTCAGGGATAAGAAAGTTTCTATCCAGTACCTCCATCCGCAAAAAATGGCCGAACGCCTCTCCGGCAAACTCGGCATCGATCGCATCGCCTTTGAACGGGCTTATTCTGATTTCCTGAAGGTAAGCCTCAAAGATAATGTGCCGGCCCGGGCCTGCCTGGTACTGGATAACCTGATTGCGTTCCATAACCGGGAGGACATCGCCACCAAAAGGCGATCGGAGCAGCAAAAGATCGATTTTATCGATGAGCGCCTCAATTTTATTACCCAGGAACTATTCGATGTCGAACGAGAGGTGCAGGGATTCCGGCAAAACCGGCAACTACCCTCCAACATTGACAATAGCGCCAACCGGATCCTGGAGCAGATGGACGCCCAAAATCAGGAGCTGGCTCGCATCAATCTGGAATTGGAGTTGCTGCGCAATATCGAAGGGGTATTTCGCGACGAAAGCGATAGCCTCAAGGCGCTGCCCGTCGTGTCCACCCTCTTCCAGCAAGGGCCCATGCAGGGACTGATCGCCCAGTACAACACCCTGATCACCGAAAAGAAAAATAAATTGGAAGCGGCAACGCCCAATAATCCCCTCATCCGCAATATCAATCAGCAGTTAGAAGAGACCCGGGAAATCATTATGGCCAATGTGGAAAATACGCGCCGGGAGCTCAAGCAGCGTATGGCGCTCGTAGAAGAACGCCTCGAGCCCATCAAAGAACGCATCAACGCCCTGCCGGCCTACGAACGCCAGCTGATGCAAATTATGCGCCAGCAAAAAATCAAAGAAGACCTGTTCCTCTTTCTGCTGCGACGCCGCGAAGAGACGGCCATTACCTTATCGGGGAAAACCCCCGACATGCAGCTGGTCGAATCGGCGAAGCGGGGACGGCAGGTATTCCCCAACGATCAGTTCATCTACATGATCTCCTTTTTCGGTGGATTCCTTTTCCCGGTGGGCTTGCTCTTCGTTCGCTACATCTCCGATAATCGAATCCACGGTATCGATGACCTGACCAGCCTGACGCCGGCGCCCCTGCTCGGCTCCATCAACCAGGTGAAAAGCAAAGAGCGCATCGTCGTACAATCGGGTAGCCGGTCGGTTATCGCCGAGCAGTTCCGAATGCTGCGCACTAACCTCAATTTCATGTTCTATGAACAGGATTTTCCGCGCGTACTGCTGATCACCTCCCCCTTCGGCGGGGAAGGTAAAACTTACACTTCCGTCAATATGGCCCTGAGCCTGGCCTTGTACGGCCACCGCACCCTGGTCATCGGTATGGACTTGCGCAAACCCAAACTGGGCCTCTACCTCAAAGATGAACTGGGCAAACAGGGCATATCCAATTACCTGTCGGGAGATGCCACCTTCGAGGAAATCATAAAACCTAGCGGGATCGAATCCAACCTGGATTTTGTTTCCAGCGGCCCCATCCCGCCCAACCCTTCCGAACTGTTGGGCGGCAAACGCATGCGAGCCTTCTTCGAGCAAGCATCGGAAGAATACGATTACATCATCCTCGATACGCCGCCCGTCGGTCTGGTTACCGAAGCCCTGCAACTATCCAAATACGCTTCGGCGGCCATCTACGTGGTGCGGGCCAAATCCATATCCCAGCAGGAACTGGAAACCCTTAACGATATCTACCGCCGTGACCAGCTGCCCAACCTCGGCGTCGTGCTGAATGGCGTAAAAATACCCGGCAAGTACGG
>CAYWHT010000809.1:0-1789 GCA_964458135.1 uncultured Saprospiraceae bacterium
TTCTCGTCACTTTGCCGGGTGGTTGGCGGAGCAGCGGGCGATCATCGCCTTTACGACCTATCAGGTGGGCAAGATTTTTATTATGGGCCTAAACCCCAACGGTAAACTTCACCTCACCGAGCGCACCTTTAACCGCGCGATGGGCCTGGGCGGAAATGACCAGACCCTTTGGATGAGCTCGCTCTTTCAGCTATGGCGCTTCGAAAATTCTCTCTCTGCCGGGGAGAGCTATCAGGGCTACGACCGGGTGTTTATCCCGCAGATGGCGTATACGACAGGAGACCTGGACGTCCATGATATTGTCGTTGGTCCCGATGGCTATCCCATATTTGTCAATACACTTTTCAGTTGTCTGGCTACCCTCAGCGAGACGCACAGTTTCCGGCCCATCTGGACGCCACCTTTCATCAGCAAGTTGGCGCCGGAGGATCGTTGTCACTTGAACGGGCTGGCGGCTGTGGAGGGAGAGCCGGCCTACGTCACGGCCGTGAGCCGCAGCGATGCGGCAGACGGCTGGCGCGATCACCGGGCAGACGGTGGCATCGTCATGGATGTCCGCCGTAATGAAATCCTCTGTGCAGGCTTATCTATGCCGCATTCGCCCCGCTGGTATCGCGACCGCCTCTGGCTGCTGGAAGCAGGCTCGGGCTATTTGGGGTACCTTGATCCGCAGACGGGCCATTTCAAGCGAGTTTGTTTCTGTCCGGGCTTTTTACGTGGGCTGACTTTCCTGGGCGACTACGCGCTGGTGGGCATGTCCAACGCACGCGAAAATCGCACTTTCTCGGGGCTGGCGCTCGAAGATCATCTGCGCGAACGCCACAGTCAGGCCCGCTGCGGCATTCACATAATCAACCTCCAAACCGGCAATACTGAACATTGGGTGCGGATGGAAGGCCTCGTCGAGGAGCTCTATGATGTGCTGGCCCTGCCCGGCCCACGACGTCCTCTGATTATCGGTGTGCAAAAGGAGGAGATCCGTAAAATGATTTCTATTCAGGAAGATTAAAATTAAAAATTATGATGTTGAAAGCTACTCATCCGCAATGGACACGGGCAATCCGAAAGTATCGCCGCCTACTAGCAAAATTATCCGTCGTCCGAAATCCTGCCGCCGTCCAGCGCTTGCGCCACCGGTTGCTGCGGTTGTGGAAGCGCATCCTTCGGCTCAACCGGCAGTTGAAACTTGGTATAACTACTACTGCCTTGGTTGCCTTGCTACAAACTCAAGCAGACGGACAGACGTTTCCAGCAACATTTGATTTACGGCAGCTCATTGGCAGCAACGGCTTTTTGATAGAGGGGGAACAAGACGAAAGTGGTACAGGTGGATCGGTCGCCTCCGCGGGCGATATCAATGGGGATGGCTTTGATGATTTAGTGTTGGGGGCTCCCTATTATGATCGAAATGGTCAGGAAAAAGTTGGTGCAGTCTACGTTGTTTTTGGTCAAGCATCCAGGTTTAATTCAAGTTTAGAGCTGGAAAATCTTACCAAAGAAAGTGGCTTTCGTATTATTGGACTTGAAGCCTATAGCGCCCTAGGGTTTGTAGGTAAGGCCGGTGATGTGAATGGAGATGGCGTTGATGATCTAATCATTGGCGCCCCTTCCGCTGAAAGAGGATTTGAACCCTATCGGTCGGTGGGCGAGGCCTATGTCATTTTTGGAAACACTGGTGGTTTTGGTAGCAGTGTTGATTTAAATGCTTTAGATGGAGATAATGGTTTCCGAGTTCAGGGGATTCGGGAAGAAGGAAGTGCCGGCTTTGTGGACGGCATAGGAGATGTAG
>CAYWHT010000810.1:0-1786 GCA_964458135.1 uncultured Saprospiraceae bacterium
GCCACCATCGCACCTCGGCCGGCGCCTTGCTTTACCAACGCGCTCCCGACGCGGCGACCCGCGAACACTACCGCAAATTGCTCTGTGGCTTTTTCCCCTCTACCGATTTGGAGGTGCTGGATTTTAACCGCGTTATCGATGTCCTCGGGGAGTGCTCCACCAGTTGGTTCATGGCCCGCATCGCCCAACTTTTCGATATTGAAATTTTGTCAAGCCCCACCAAGCCCCGGTGCAAGCACGAACTGCTGATGCTGATCAACCGGGAATGGTACATGCTGCACTGGAAACCTCAGATCTTGGCAGCGTACGCAAACCATCAGCTCATCTTAGACAATGTGCTGCTCAACGAGAAGATCCTGTGCGACATTTTCGGCATCACGGACGTTCGCCACGATCAACGCATCGAATACGTAGAAGGGCCCAAAGGCCTCGACGGCCTTTGGCGAAAGACCGTCAAGAGCCCTACACGCATCGGTTTTTGCCTGCACCCTATCCTGATGGAGGAAATTATGGCCATTGCCGATGCGGGTAAGACGATGCCGCCCAAGTCAACCTGGTTTGAGCCACGGATGCGGAATGGGTTGGTGGTGTATGACCTGCAGTGAGGAGGGGATGTGTCTTTCCTCGTGATTGAAATACGGGGGCTTTTTGGTGAATAAGCTCGTTGGGTGGAGGGATTGCTGTTGATGAAAATGTGGATGAGTCAAATGACCGTTGGCCATTTGACTCATCCACATTTTCATCAACCTTGCCTATATTTGCCCCCTCACAATCCACCTACCATGCGAAAGATTAGCGCCGACTACATTTATCCCGTATCCGCCCCACCCGTTTCCAATGGCCTCCTCATCACCGATGATGAGGGGAAAATCCTGGAAATCGGCCAACTTGCGGATCATGATCCCGCTTCCGTGGAACACTATGCCGGGGCGCTCGTACCCGGCTTCATCAACACCCACTGTCACCTGGAGCTCAGCCACATGCAGGGATTGGTCGATACCGGAACCGGCCTGTTGCCCTTTCTGCAAAAGGTAGTCAAATTCCGGGGATTTCCCGAAGAAGAAATTTTGGAAGCCATCGATCAGGCCGATCAGTATATGTACGATAACGGCATCGTTGCGGTCGGCGATATTTCCAATCAACTCGACACCAAAGTGCGGAAGGCCCAAAGCAAGATCAAGTATTACACTTTTGTGGAGATGTTCGACTTTATGCAGGACAGCATGTCCGAGCAAGCCTTCGAGCAGTATAAAGCCGTTTACGATGGGTACGGACCGCAGGCCAACGGCAACCGCATCAGTTGCGTTCCGCACTCCCCCTATACGGTATCCCAAAGTTTGTTTCGGAAAATTAATGCGGTCAATGCTCCGGGCGGCACGGTGAGCATCCACAATCAGGAAACCGGACACGAAAACGAGCTCTTCCTAAATAAAGGCGGCGGTTTTCTGGGCTTTTTCCAGGACTTTGGCTTTTCCATGGATCATTTTCGGGCCACCGGCCAAACGTCCATCCACTACGCTTTGGCTAATCTGGATCCCAGCCAACGCACCATCTTCGTGCACAATACCATGAGCCGCCCTTCCGACATTGAGGCCGCCAAAACCTGGAACCAGCAGGTATACTGGGCAACCTGCCCCAACGCCAACCTCTACATCGAAAACAACCTTCCCCATTACCAGTATTTCATCGATACCGACGCCCGCGTCACCATCGGCACCGACAGCCTCACCTCCAATTGGCAACTCTCCGTACTGGAGGAAATGAAAACCATCGCCCGCTACCAATC
>CAYWHT010000811.1:0-1782 GCA_964458135.1 uncultured Saprospiraceae bacterium
GCCGCTGACCGCCGCCCGCGCGCTCGGCATCCCGGCCGTTGGGCTTTGCCGACGCCAGGGCTACCCGGCCCTGCAGGCTTACCCACTCCCCGGACAGGGATTGACGCATTTTTTCCAGGCTCTCGTAGTCGATAGCGGGTTCGTACTCGTAAGTGGTTTGTTTGCCGGTGCGGGCATTTGTGAGCACCATTCCGTCGCAAGTGGGATCGAGGAAGTAGCGCTTGACGGTAGCGCCGCTAGTCCGGGAAAGCACCAGCACAACGGCGCCCATGCTTTCTTCCAGTTTCCACCGGTACTTTTCCGTATCCACGGAAGCTAGTTGCAGGCTTTTCAAAATAATGGCTTCCCCGCCGGAACGGAATTGCATTAGGTTGGCAGCGGGGGTTTGACCGGAACGCACCCAAATCCCCTGCAGGAGGTCAGTTCGGATTCGTTCGATGATGGGTTGGTTGGCATCCATCTTCAAGTAAGCAGACCGGCACTGGAGGAGGTTGACATTTCCGGGATGAGCGGAAATGGTAGCCAGCAAACTTACCAAGAGACCGAGCACAAGCATCGTGACTCGTTTCATCCTTCAATTTTTTTAGTCGGGTTTAAAACAATCGGGTTAATCGTGCATTTGACAGACTCCTTCAACGTTCATGGGAGAAGGAAGTTTGCTGCTTCTGCATGCAAATAACAACCAACTAAGCGGGTAGTCAATCGTTGTTATATCAAGTATTTGTTAAAAAAGCGAAGAATGGGCTTAAAAACTAGTGAGCATGATGGTTAATTGAAAGTTTCGATAGTAAAGACTCTCCAAAATCCAGAAGGATGCGTCGCAGAACTATAATTTTCAAAATTTTTTATTCCGATGCGCGCTATTTTGGCCGTTTTATTCACCTTTAACGCCTATTTAACACAGGAATACCGGCATGCTAATCAAAACCAGGGGCATCGTTTTCCGGGCGATCAAATACTCGGAGAGCAGCCTAATCGTCGACATCTATACCGAAGCGAAGGGACTGCAAAAATATATCGTTCGGGGCGTGCGCAGTAAAAAGGCGAAGATCAAAGCCAGTCTCTTGCAAGTCATGTCTTTAGTTGATCTGGTCGGTTACTTCCGCGAAGACCGGGAGCTGCACCACATAAGGGAAATCCGCCCCGCTTACGTCTACCAGTCGCTACCCTTTGAGCTGCGCAAGGGGGCGGTAGGTTTGTTTATGGCGGAGGTAGCCCGCAAGGCAATTCGTCAGTCGGAGGAGCACCAAGCCCTTTTCGGCTTTTTATTCCATTACTTCTGCGCATTGGACCGCAGCGAGCAATCATTCGCCAATTACCACCTGCATTTCGCATTACATTTAACAACCTTCCTGGGCTTCATGCCGGTTGGCGGCTACGATCCCGCTACCCCCTATTTTGACCTGAAAGAAGGGCAATTTATCTCCGAAACTCCCGATCATCCCTTTCACCTTCCACCGGAACTCAGCCACCCCATGTCGCACCTCCTGGAAAACCGGCTTGAACACTGCCACCAAGTTCGGCTCACAGCCTCCCAACGCCGGGAACTGCTCGGACACCTGCTGGATTACTACCGCCTGCATATTGAAAATTTCCCGGAGATCCACGCACACCGCATCTTGCAAGAAGTACTTGGATAAATCGATTGGTTGAAGCGAAGCTTTACCCCTGGTATTTCACAGGGCCCGCCATTCTTGAGCGTCCTCGTCAGTCGATGCTCACCGTATCTAGTACACCGTGTAATAAGTAACTTTGCGCTTTGGCAGTGTCTTTTGGCGAAAG
>CAYWHT010000812.1:0-1780 GCA_964458135.1 uncultured Saprospiraceae bacterium
CCGAAAAAATAGCGGCGTCATATTTTCACAAATCCTGAGTTGTCAGACTATAGCCTGTCAACCCAAAATTGGTGAATGCTGACTGGCCAAGCCATAAAGTTTGTATCCGTTCCGACGCCGGAGGTAGCTACACTGCTTCCTCGCTAGCCTTCAACCGTTCCGTATTTTCCACCATGACGAGGGCCTCGATGATTTCATCCAGGTCGCCCTGAATGATTTTGTCAAGGTTGTAGAGAGTAAGGTTGATGCGGTGGTCGGTCACGCGGTTTTGGGGAAAGTTATAGGTTCGGATTTTATCGGAGCGGTCGCCGGAGCCGACCATGGTTTTGCGGCGGGCGGCCAGTTCGGATTCGTGCTTTTCCCGCTGGATTTCGGAGATCTTTTGGTAGAGGCGTTGCAGGGCGATTTCGCGGTTTTTGATTTGGGAGCGCCCGTCGGTGCTCTCGGCCACGATGCCGGTGGGCAGGTGGGTGAAGCGCACGCCCGATTCGGTTTTGTTGACGTGCTGACCGCCGGCTCCGCTGGAGCGAAAGGTGTCCACTTTGAGGTCCGCCTTGTTGATGTCAACGTCTTCCATTTCCAATTTGGGCATGACGGCTACGGTGGCGGCGGAAGTATGAATTCTTCCCTGTGACTCGGTTTTGGGTACGCGCTGCACCCGGTGGGCGCCCGATTCGAATTTGAGGCGGCCGTAGACCTGATCCCCTTTTATTTCCATCACGATTTTGCTGTAGCCGCCGGCATCTCCTTCGCTGGAGCTGACGACTTCCACCTGCCATCCCTGGGTCTCGAAATAGCGGGAGTACATGCGGTAGAGATCCCCGACAAAAATACCGGCTTCATCGCCACCGGCGCCCGACCGGATTTCGAAGATGACGTCTTTTTCATCTTCGGGATCTTTGGGAACGAGCAACATGCGGATTTCTTCTTCCATTTCTTCCCGCCGGGGCGCCAGGGTTTCGAGCTCCTGGCGCGCCATCTCCTGCATGTCTTTATCCTGCTCTTTGAGCATTTCCCTGGCGGTGTCCAGGTTGCCGAGGAGTTCTTTGTATTCCAGGTAGGCGTTGACGATGGGCTTGAGGTCTTTGTACTCTTTACTGATCTTTTTATAGCGATCCATATCGGCAATGATGGCCGGATCGGCCATCTGCTCTTCCAATTGCTGGTACCGTTCGTAAATCGCTTCCAATTTTTCTAACATCGCGTAACAATTAAAGGTGCAAAGGTAGCATTAATCGTAGTACCTAAAAAATGATAACAGTCAAGGTTCCGGTGGGGTTCCCTTGCAAAGGGGTGCTTATAGGATGCTAAAGCCGTAAGAGCTCTTGTTAAATTAGCTATCTTTATGTCTTATGGCGGTAATTCTACATATCGAAACGGCTACGGAAGTTTGCTCGATTGCTATGGCGCGGGATGGGGATCTGCTCGCATTAAGGGAGCAAGCCGACACCCGGGAGCACGCCGCCCTGGTAACCCGCCTGATCGAGGCCGTAAGCACCGAGGCGGGTTTGGCTCTGGAAGCCTTGGACGCGGTGGCGGTGAGCAATGGCCCGGGTTCTTACACTTCCCTGCGCATTGGGCTTTCCAGCGCGAAAGGTATTTGCTACGCCCTTGATAAGCCACTGATTGCGGTGAACACCCTGGAGGCCCTGGCATTTGGAAGTTACCGGCAGCATCCGGCATCCGAGGCCGTCTACCTTCCCATGATTGACGCCCGGCGCATGGAAGTCTACACCGCCGTTTTTGACGCTGGTCTTCGTCAACTCAAAGCGCCTTATAC
>CAYWHT010000813.1:0-608 GCA_964458135.1 uncultured Saprospiraceae bacterium
GGCCTCGAGTACCTGATCGCGAAAGCAGTTCCGCTGGGCCAGCAGCAACATCGTGTCACCGGTGAGCGCCTCCGGCGAGACGCGCTCATGGCCGGCAAGCGGATGGTCCGAGGGCAGCGCGGCGACGAACGGCTCCAGATAGAGCGCCTGGGTAACGATCCCCGGAGCCTCCACAGGCAGCGCGACCACGGCGACGTCGAGCTCTCCGTCGCGCAGTGAGGCAATCAATGCGTCGGTGAAGTCCTCGCGGATCATCAGCGGCATGTCCGGAAATTGCCGCTTCACCGACGGCACGATCTGTGGCAGCAGGTAGGGGCCGATGGTGTAGATGAAACCCACCGACAGCGGCCCGGCGAGCTGGTCGCGCCCGGCGGCGGCGAGTGCCCTGATCTGTTCGGCTTCGGCGAGTACCCGCTCGGCCTGGTCGACGATCCGCTCGCCGAGCGGCGTCACCGTCAGGTCCTGGGCGCCTCGTTCGAACAGCGTGACGCCGAGCTCGTCCTCCAGCTTTTTTACGGCCACCGAGAGCGTCGGCTGTGAGACGTGGCAAGCCTCTGCCGCTTGGCCGAAGTGGCGGTGCTTCGCCACCGCGCGGATGTACTTCAGTT
>CAYWHT010000813.1:618-1768 GCA_964458135.1 uncultured Saprospiraceae bacterium
CTTCAGTTCGGTCAGGGTCATCGGATGCGTCCGGGGTCGGGCACCGGCGTGACGACGAGCCCGGCGCCGCCGGATTGTAGGTCGCGCCCAAAGCGAAAGCGAGGCCGCCGGCGAGTCCGGCGCTGCGGCTGGGTCAGGCCTGCGCGGCCAGCGCCATCGCGGTCTGCGGACCCTCGAGCAGGGCCTTGAGCATCTCGACGGTCACCAAGCCCGCGTCCCCGAGGTCGCCCGAGAGGGCCTGCGCCGGGACCTCCGGACTGCCCAGCCCGTCGGTCACCAGCAGTGCCTTGGGAAAGTGGTGATGGCGAGTGAAATAGTGAGTCGTGATGACGACGGGGATCTCGATTGCCGTCGCCGCCAGCATGCCGTTCACCGTGTCCTCGATGGCGACTGTCGCCGAGGCGGGCATCTTGAGGTCGTCGAGCACCGCGCGATAGACCGCCGGCGCGGGTTTTTTCACCGGCACGGTATCGCTGGTGTGGACCGCGGCGAACCAGGAACGCCAGTCCGCCGCCAGGTTCGCATCCAGAAGCGCATGCAGATTCGCCGTCGACGAACTCGTCGCGATAGCAATGGTGAGGCCAGCCGCCCGGGCCTCGTCGATCAGACGGGCGACGCCCGGCCGCAGCGCCACCTGGCCCGAGACCAGCTTGTCCCGATAGATCACGGACTTGGTGCGATGAATATCGCGGATGAACCGTTCGAAATCCTGCTCGGATCGGAACGAGGACTTGAGGTCGGCCCCGAACAGCCGCATTCGCTCGCGGCCTCCGGAGGTGGTCAACAGCTCGGCGTACAGACTCGGCGTCCAGTTCCAGTCCAGTCCGAATTCGGTGAAGGCCTCGTTGAAGGCCTGGCGGTGGACCTCCTCGGTGTCGGCAAGGGTGCCGTCGACGTCGAAGATGATGGCTTTCAGTTCAGGCATGGGCCCGGGGGCCGGTGTCGGCGTTCATAAGTGATGAGTCTGGTCGATTCTCGCGCGTCGATGCGCGAACCGGTTTGCGTTCCGTCAAGGTTAGCGGCTCAATCCTCGAAATTTTTCAGTTCCGGCGTCGTGGGTCTGGCATCGCTCCCCAGCGATTCGATCTCGACGTCTTCGATCTTGTCGAAGCGCGACCCGATCTTCTGCGCCGAGATGTTCACCTGGCGG
>CAYWHT010000814.1:0-1766 GCA_964458135.1 uncultured Saprospiraceae bacterium
TCCGCCCACCCGTTCGGTTGGGTAAACCCGCCCGTTCGGTCGGGTAAAGTTTTCGGGCCCGCCCGTTCGGTCGGGTAAACCTTGTCTAATCAAAAAATTGCTAATTTTCGACTCAAAGACCAAACCCGCAATGGGTTCAATCATAAGCTATAAATTCATTTTGGAGTAAAAAAAGGGCATTTCAGCGCTTCGTTAGCATGCGCCGAAATGCCCTTTGCCAGACCGGTTTTCCTTGCGGTGAACCGGGAGGAATTCATTTATTAGCGGGAGGGGGCTAATCGAGAGTTTGCTTAATTTCGACAATTTCGTATCCCTCGATGATATCCCCGACTTTGATGTCGTTGAAGTTTTTAATGGATATACCGCATTCCAGCCCGGCTTTGACTTCCTTCACGTCATCTTTATAACGTTTGAGGGAGGCAATTTCGCCGTGAGCGCCTTCTTTTGTGGGATAGACTACAATACCGTTGCGAATGAGCCGCACGTGGGTATTGCGGTCCAAGCGGCCTTCCTGTACGTAACAGCCGGCTACGGTGCCCACTTTACTGATTTTGTAGGTTTCCCGGACTTCAACCTGACCGACCACTTTTTCTTCTTTGGTTGGCTCCAGCATACCTTCGATGGCCGCGCGCACTTCTTCGATAGCCTCGTAAATGATGGAGTAGGTTTTGATTTCTACGCCTTCTTTTTCGGCCAGTTTGCGGGCGCCCAGGGAGGGACGCACCTGGAAACCGATGATGACGGCATCCGAGGCGGAGGCCAGCAGCACGTCGGATTCGACGATTTGTCCTACGGCTTTATGGATAACGTTGACCTGAACGGTTTCGATCGACTGCTTGATCAGCGAATCGGAGAGGGCTTCCACCGAACCGTCTACATCGCCTTTGACGATAAGGTTGAGTTCTTGGAAGTTGCCCAGCGCCAAACGGCGGCCGATTTCGTCCAGGCTAATGCGTTTGGTGGCGCGATTGGCCTGTTCGCGCGAAATTTGCGCACGCCGGGAGGCGATTTGCCGGGCTTCGGTTTCGCTTTCGAGCACTTTGAAGCGCTCGCCGGCGGTGGGAGCGCCGCTCAGGCCCAGCACCAACACCGGTTGAGACGGGCCGGCCTCTTCTACACGTTGATTGCGCTCGTTGAACATGGCCTTGATCTTACCGGAATGGTCTCCGGAGACTACGGCGTCACCGATCTGAAGCGTACCGGTTTGCACCAGCAATTTGGAAACGTATCCCCGTCCTCTATCCAAGGAAGCTTCCAGTACGGTGCCGATAGCTTCCCGATCCGGATTGGCCTGGAGTTCCAGTACTTCCGCTTCCAGCAAGATTTTTTCCAGTAGCTCGTCGATGCCGGCGCCGGTTTTGGCGGAGATATCTTGTGACTGGTACTGTCCGCCCCATTCTTCCACCAGCAGGTTCATGTTGGCCAGTTCCTGCTTAATGCGCTCGGGCTGGGCGTCGGGTTTATCCACCTTGTTGATGGCGAATACAATTGGAACGCCAGCGGCTTGCGCGTGGCTGATGGCTTCCTTAGTTTGGGGCATGATGCTATCATCAGCGGCAATGATAACTACCGCGATGTCGGTAATTTTGGCGCCGCGGGCGCGCATGGCGGTAAAGGCTTCGTGGCCCGGCGTATCGAGGAAAGTGATGCCCCGGCGGTTTTCTCCGGCTTTTACTTCGTAGGCGCCGATGTGTTGGGTAATACCCCCGGCCTCGCCGGAGACGACGTTGGCTTTGCGCACGTAGTCCAGCAGTGAGGTCTTACCG
>CAYWHT010000815.1:0-1763 GCA_964458135.1 uncultured Saprospiraceae bacterium
AGCTAAAAAGAGCAAGTCAGAATTCACAAATTTTGGGTTGTCAGACTATAAAAGCCTATTCAAGCTACCACCTATGCTGCAGACCGCTTACTTACGTTCGGATTTCGGCTGTTTTCAAATCAAAGGCAGCCCTTTCGGTATTCGCTCGGTGCAACGCGTTGAGGAAGCCGATTACCGGAAGGCGCCCGTTCCGGAGGCATTGGAAGACTGTATGATGCAGCTGGAAGCCTACTTCCGGGGAGCGCGCCAAGAATTTGACTTGCCCTTGGATTGGGGGCCGGCCGCTGAATTTCACGAGCTCGTTTGGAAAGCCGTACTGGCTATTCCCTACGGTAAGACGAGCACCTATTCCAAAATTGCGGAAAAAATCGGTCACCCCAAAGCGGTACGGGCCGTAGGGCTCGCCAACCGCAATAATCCCATCGCCATCATCATTCCTTGCCACCGGGTCATCGCCAAAAACGGAGACTTGCAAGGCTATTTCTACGGCTTAGGCATGAAACGCCGTTTGCTCGAGCTGGAAAACCCCATGAGCTTTGCCCGGCAGGCCACGTTATTTTAGCCCTGAGGCGCTTTTTTTGTCATTCGCCTGTCTTATTTTGATGACCTACCCAATTGAGTAGGTGTTTGGGGCGCAAACTGGGCTTAGATTCTGATAAAAAATAAACGCCCAGCTTTGGAAACCCGACAACCCGTACGCTGTGAAATAACCTTTATCGATTTACGGACCGGAGAGCCTCTGCTCCTGGCCACCCATGGCCATCCGGCAATGCCTTTGGAAGGTCAAGATCCGAAGCTATCCGTTCCGTTATCCGCCGGCCTTGAAAGGCAAAGTAATTGGTGGAAAAATCTCTCCGATCCGTCGAATTAGCCCGTTATTTTAACAAATGAAGTAGACTTTTTTTCGGATAAAAGCAACTTTTGTATGCATCCTTAGTCTTTAAAGAGAAATATAGTATTATAAATAGACAGCCCCTTAAAATCCCGGTAAGCCATCAACTAAGCTGAAAATCAGTTTCATTCACCCGACAAACAAATATCATGATTTCAGTAGTGATTGTTGATGACCAGAGGGACATCAGGGATGGTATGCGCAAAATTGTCGATAGGGCAGACGGCTTTTGGTGCCTGGCCACCTATAGCGATGCGGAATCGGCAATTCAAGGGATTTTATGCCATCCACCAAATGTTGTCTTGATGGACATCCACCTGCCCGACATGACGGGAATCGAATGTGTAAGACAGCTAAAACGCCAGATTCCCGAACTCAACGTCATTATGCTGTCTTCCTTTTCGGAGGATCAGTACGTATTTGAATCCCTGCAGGCTGGCGCCTACGGCTACCTTACTAAAAACATCTTTCCCTCTAAGCTGCTTGCGGCTATTCGGGAAGTAACCGAAGGGGGCGCTCCCATGGACGCCGCGGTGGCGCGGATGGTAGTGTCTTCGTTCAACGGCGCCCGGCAACCTTTCCCGGACTTATCGACCCGCGAACAAGACGTCCTGCACCTGCTGTGTGAAGGTCGGAGTTACAAGGACATGGCCGGCAAGCTATTCGTTAGTCCGAACACCATCCGGTTTCATCTAAAGAATATTTACAAAAAGCTAGAGGTGCGCTCTCGCCACGAAGCAGTGGTTAAAGCTTCCAGAGTAGGGATTGTTTAATCAGTCTACCCGAATGAGTAGGTGACAAGAGCAGATTTTAGTATTTATAGTCTGACAACGCAAGATTTGGGAATGCTGACTGGCTCTTTTTAGCTTCG
>CAYWHT010000816.1:0-1763 GCA_964458135.1 uncultured Saprospiraceae bacterium
ACTTTCCGCACCCGCGGGTGCAGAAGTGGGGGCGGAAAATCAGCGGCGTGCTGAACAAACCTTACGTGGCCAAATTCGCGGAAGATTGCCTGCGGGGAAAAGCCCGCCGGATCGCCTTCCTCGATTCCGACACCATGGTGGTGCAGGCGCCGCACGATCTGCTAATCGAAGATCCTTACGTAGTGGGCATCCGGCCCGAAGACAAACGCGGAAAGATCGGCGTGCCGCGTGGAGAAACCCTGACTCCCTTCTGGAAACAGCTCTATGAAATCGGCAAGATCGAGCCCGAAAAAGTGTGGTCGGTAACCACCGTACTCGACCAGCAGGAGATCTACCCTTACTACAACTCGGGCATTGTCGTGGCGAATCCAGAATACGGGCTCTTCAACCGCTGGCTGGAAATCACCGAAGGTATTCTGGGATACAAGGAAAACCTGGAGATCTTCCCGAACGAGCGTTCGATATTTTTTACGGATCAAGGCTCTATGGCCGCCGCCATTATGTCTATGCTCCAGCCCGGGCAGGTCAAAGAACTGGATACCCGCTACAATTATCCGTTGCACCACCAGACCGGCCTGTCGGCGGAAAAACGCCTGGATGACTTGCAAGATATCGTCATTGCCCACTACCACGGGGCTTTTGATGAAGACCAATGGAAAGATACGATCCGGATTCCGGAAAATTACCGCGACTTTTTGAAAACCCGCACACCTTTTGAAATGCCGAAGCGAAGCCTGATGCAACGGGCTTACCGCCGCATCGTCAACGGTGTAACGAGCTAAGGAACCCTTTCCATGTCCAAGAAAATGAACATTGGTTTGGTGTTGGCGAAGGCGCCGGCTTGGTCGGAGACTTTTCTGCGCAGTAAAATCGCCGGTCTGCGCCGTCACGGTCATGAAGTACGCTTATTTGTGGCCAGTGCCGGTGGGGAGGCGCCTCCGGCTTGTAAAGTATTTGTGGCTCCACCCGTCAATACCGCGCGTCCGCTACAACAAGCGGCGCGCATGCTTTTGCGGTTTATCCGGTTGGCCGCAACGGCTTCCGGTCCGACTTTACGTCTGCTACGGCTGGAGCGCGCCGACGGCAAGAGTTGGTCGGAAGCCCTGCGTATCGTTTATCTCAACGCTCACATTTTGCAATACGGTCAAAAGCTCCACTGGCTCCATTTCGGATTTGCCACCATGGCGCTGGAGCGCGAAAATACCGCCCGCGCCATCGGCGCCCGTCAGGCCGTCAGCATGCGGGGTTACGATATGACCATCTATCCGGTGAAGTTTCCGGCTTGCTACCGCAAGTTATGGCAAACCGTTGACAAAGTGCACGTGCTGTCCGACCACTTGTTGGCGTTGGCTCACCAGCACGGTCTATCCGGTGCTACACCCGCACAAAAGATTCCGCCGGCTTTGGACACGGAGCGCTTTTTCTGGGAAGAGCGGGCAGCTGTTCCCACGCAGCCCCTTCGCATTCTGACTATCAACCGCCTAAACTGGGTTAAAGGCATGGAATATGCCTTGTTGGCGATGCATCAGTTGCACCAACGCGGTATTCCCTTTCACTATACCGTGGTAGGGGATGGCCCGGACTGGGAGCGCCGGCATTTTGCCCGTCGCCAGTTGGAGCTAACCGAATCGGTTACTTTTCGGGGGCGGGTAGCCCACGAAACGATTCCCGGGCTATTACGGGAGCACGATATTTATTTACAGGCCAGCATACAGGAAGGGTTTTGCAATGCGGTATTGGAAGCACAGGCGGCGGGCTTGTTG
>CAYWHT010000817.1:0-1760 GCA_964458135.1 uncultured Saprospiraceae bacterium
GCGTAGATCATGGGAATTAGGGCCAGGTTGAGGGGATAATTCCAGGGTGCTATGATCAGGCAAACCCCTTTGGGCTCATACTGGATGTAGGAACGGGTGCCCAGCATGGTTAGCGGAGTGTTGACCCGGCGCGGGCGCATCCAGCGCGACAGGTGTTTACGCACGTGGCGCAGATGCGACAGCACGGGAGCGATTTCCGTGAGGTTGACCTCCAGTTCGGGTTTGCCCAAATCTTTTTGCATGGCTTCCAATAATTCCCGCTCGTGTTCCGGATCGTTGAGGTAGGCTTCGATGTGGTTGAGCTTCTCGATCCGCTCTTTGGCCGTACTGCGTTTCGTGCGCTGCTGATGCGTTTGCTGAAGCTCGAATAAGCGGTGAATTTCTTCCGCCGTATGATCGTTGAGAGTGAGGGCTTCCATAATTATGGTTTTATTTTGATGATGAGAAGGGAGCGGACGGGAAAGGCGCCCCAAATACGTAAAATTTCTTGCCGATTACCGGTAAGCGGCCTCGTCATTCGCCGGTCCAGTGGGGGCTTCTTTTTTCGGTGGTGGCGGTAAGGCCTTCTTGGGCGTCTTGGGTGTCGAGCGACTTTTGGAGCATTTGCTCCAGATAATTAAACTGTTCGCGTGGCATGGGCCGGCGGATGTAATCATAGGCTTCCAGCCCCATCCGGATGGCGGTGGGAGAGTTTTTGAGGATATGGCTGAGCAAGTCGTCGACTTCCTGTTTGGCTCTTTCTTGTATGGTGACGTGGGTGACCAGCCCCCATTCCAGGGCTTGTTCCACTTCCAGGTTGTAGGCGCGAATGCACCAGTCGAGGACTTTGCGCGTGGGCGCCACCTCCAGCAAACTGGCCATCACCTGGAAGGGAAAGCGTCCCTGGCTGGCATCCGGTAGGGAAAGCTTAATGTCATTGCAGGCCACAACGTAAGTCGATCCCGATAGCAACAGGAAGCCGTCGGAATAAACGTTGCCGCCCACATTGGCGATGCAGGGCTTGTGAAGCTTGCGGAACAGCTCACTAATATTGACTGTTTCCTGAATTTCGGGTATGGTCGATTTGGATTCGGCCAGCGCCGCGTCGGCAGCGGGGACCGGGAAGCCGGAGCAAAACACTTCTCCCCGGGCCTCCAATACTACCGCCCAGATCCGGTGGGTGTGGTGGGCAAAGCTGAGGGCGTAACCCAGTTCGTACACCAAAGTGGTGCTTAGGGCATTCTGACTTTCCGGATGATTGAGCGTGATGGTGAGGACGTGGTCTTTTTCCGTGACGAGAATCCGGTCAAACGTCTGCTCGTGTAACAAATTCGTTTGATCTTTGGTATATAACATGCTTGGCAAGCTATTTAGTGATCAATTTAGCGCGAATTTATCAAACTATCAGATTCATTGCTATTCGAAGGATGCTTTTGTTCTCACCGGTCGGTAGGCAGAAAAGGAAACCGGTCCATCCCTGTTTCCTACCACAAGCATTGGCGGCTAAAGCTCATATTGAAAAAACTACCAGGGCGTAGCGATTGTTTGCCGTTTCTCCAAAGCCGGGCAATTCCGCCGAATTTTTATTTTTACGCTCTATTGTTCACGGATGGAACCCATTGCGGGTTGGGTCTTTGAGTCGAAAATTAGCCATTTTTTGATTAGACAAGGTTTACCCAACCGAACGGGTGGGCGGAGTAAGCTAAATGAGGATTTTCGCAACGCCGTATAATCAAAAAATTGCAATTTGGAGGCCAACTACTAAACCCGCAATGGGTTCA
>CAYWHT010000818.1:0-1756 GCA_964458135.1 uncultured Saprospiraceae bacterium
CCGAAAAAATAGCGGCGTCATATTTTCACAAATCCTGAGTTGTCAGACTATAAGCTCCCGAAAACGATCTTAGTTCCCGGCGCGAGGAGGGGTTAGTTGCCCATCTGCTCCTTTTGGGAGTCGCTAAAGATGCCCGAGGAGAGATAGCGGTCGCCCCGGTCGCAGATGATGCAGACGATCACCCCCTCGTGGAGATCTTCTGCGAGTTTGGAAGCCGCGGTGATGGCGCCGCCGCTGCTCATGCCGGCGAAGATGGCCTCTTCGGTGGCGAGGCGGCGCATGTTGTGGGTGGCTTCATCCTGGGAGACGTCGATGATGCGGTCTACGCGTTCGGCTTCGTAAATTTGCGGCAGGAATTCCGGCGACCAGCGGCGGATGCCAGGAATGCGGCTGCCATCGGTAGGCTGCACGCCGATGATCTGAATATCCGGGTTTTGCTCCTTGAGGTAGCGGGATACGCCCATAATGGTGCCCGTAGTACCCATGGAAGAGACGAAGTGGGTGACCCGGCCTTCGGTATCGCGCCAGATCTCGGGCCCGGTCGTCCGGTAATGCATCCCCCAGTTGTCGGGATTGGCAAACTGGTTGAGCATGACGTAGCCACCTTGCGCCACCATAGATTCGGCGTATTCCCGGGAATATTCGATGGTTTTATCCCCCGGCGTGAGGATTACTTCGGCGCCGTAGGCCCGCATCGTCTGTACGCGCTCGGCGGTGGCGCTTTCGGGCATCACCAGCGTGATATCGATATTGAACAGGCGGGCGATCATGGCCAGGGCGATGCCGGTATTGCCGCTGGTCGCTTCGATCAGCCGGATGCCGGGCTGGAGCTCGTCGCGGTCTACCATCCCTTTGATCATGCCGTAAGCCGGCCGGTCTTTGACGCTGCCGCCGGGATTCTGGCCCTCCAGCTTACCGTACACCCGGATGCCCGGCTTTTGAATGATATTTTTGATTTCTACGAGTGGGGTATTGCCCACGAGGTCTGCTACGCTTGCCATATGGTGGTGGTTGGTGGTTGGTAGTTGGTGGTTGGCGCGCTGCAAAGCAGCCGCCAACCCTAACTACTCACTACCAAGAATTAAACATTTATCGTCTGTTCGCTCGCATCGCCGTGCTGTTGGCGGATATAGCCCGTATAGTAGATCCGGCAATGCGGGGATACGCTTTTGGTAATCCAGACATTACCCCCGATGATGCTGTCGTGGCCGATGACCGTTTCGCCGCCCAAGATGGTGGCGCCGGCGTAGATGATCACCCGGTCTTCGATGGTGGGATGGCGTTTGACTTTGGCCATCTCCTTGCGTACACTCAGAGCGCCCAGGGTAACCCCCTGGTAAATTTTAACCTGATCACCGATTTCTACCGTCTCGCCGATGACCACGCCGGTGCCGTGATCGATGCAAAAGCTTTCGCCGATGGTGGCGGCGGGGTGAATGTCAATGCCCGTTTTTCCGTGGGCGTGTTCGGTCAGGATGCGCGGAATCAGGGGTACGTTTAACCGGTAAAATTCGTGGGCCAGGCGGTAGACGGCAATCGCGTAAAATCCCGGATAGGTTCGGATCACCTCGGTAACGCTAGTCGCCGCCGGATCGCCTTTACAGATGGCCTCCGCGTCTTTATATAGCATGTCCCGCACAACGGGCAGCCGGTCCATATAGCGCTGTTCCAGCTCTTCCGAGGTGCTGGCGATTTTGTCGTTCAACAGATCCAGAATCTTTAACAGCTCCACCTTCAAACTAAAATCGTGGTGCTC
>CAYWHT010000819.1:0-1750 GCA_964458135.1 uncultured Saprospiraceae bacterium
GGTAGTCTGAGTGGTTTATGGCCTCAGAGAGCCAAAAAGTCAGCCAGGCAAGTAAGATCTTAGTGCCCTGAGTGCCTGAGTGGTTCCCAAAAAGTCAGCCAAGCAAGCCACGAAAACGCTCAGGTATTTAGTTCCCGAAGCACTAAATCACCACCTGATCTTTATCCGTTCTCCTCTACGGATGCGCCGCCACCCAAACTTCCCCATCTTCAAAGATTTCTTTCTTCCAGATCGGCACCGTTTCTTTCAGTGTATCGATGGCGTACTGGCAAGCTTCAAAGGCAGCCTGGCGGTGCGGGGTGGCTAGCGCGATGATCACCGCAATCTCACCAATATCTAAAACGCCCACCCGGTGGTGAATCGCCACCCGTTCGGCCGACCAGCGCTCCCCAACCCGTTCGGCAATTTTGCGCATTTCGGAAGTCGCCATGGGTGCGTAGGCTTCAAATTCCAGGCGCACGACCGGCCGGCCCTTGGTATTGTTGCGCACGGCGCCGATAAATACGACCGTGCCGCCCGATTCGTCGTTTTGCACAAAGTCGATGCAATCCTGCGATTGCAAAGGCGTTTCCAATAGTTGGATATCGATAGTGGTTTGCATAGTATCAGAACTTTTACCTTTGTAATAAAACCGGCTCGCATCCCGGCCATCCGTCAAATTCTATGAATTCATGCATCATCCGGGTGGGGATCAGCCTCGCACCACCAAAAAATACAAATATCCCCCGTACAGTAAAAGAAGAATAACGCCTTCCCACCGTCCAATGACCAATTTTCGCCCGATCGCCAGAAAAAGAATGAGCAAAGAGCTCGAAAACAGAATCACCAATAGGTCGATATTCGAAGCCAGATCAAAGGCGAGCGGTCGAACCAGCGAGCTGATCCCCAGAATGAGCAAAAGGTTGAAAATATTGGAGCCAATGACGTTGCCGACGGCGATGTCGGTACTTCCCTTGCGGGCGGCCAGCATCGAAGTAACCAGTTCGGGTAAGGAGGTGCCCACCGCCACAACGGTCAGGCCAATGAAGGTTTCGCTCATCCCAAAAAGCCGGGCCAGTTGGATGGCCCCCTCCACTACCCATTTACCACCGAGAAAAAGCCCGATCATACCGGCCGCAGTCAATAAAACATCCCGGGTAAGAGATGCTGCCGGTTTACGGCCTGCTTCCTCCGCTCCTTCCCGGGGTAATCCGGCAATGTAAACCATGAAAAGTCCGAAAAAGAACAAAATGATCCCCCCGTCCAGGCGATCCAGCAATAGCTCGGGCTTTGGCGCCCCAAAGACATCGGCATTGGCCAGAAATCCTACCAAAAGGGCAGCCGCCAGGGAAAACGGAATCTCCGACAATACCGTATTGCGGTGAATTGGCAAATTGGCAATGACGGCGGTCGCACCCAATATCAGGAGCACATTGGCGATATTACTTCCCAGTACGTTGCCAATGGCCAAACCGGCACTACCACTGACACTGGCCATCAGGTTGACCGTCAACTCGGGCATGGAGGTGCCCAGCGAAACGATCGTCAATCCAATAACAAAGTCAGTCAGCCCAAAGCGCCGGGCAATGGCGGAAGCTCCGGAAACCAGCCAGCCGGCCCCCTGAATCAACAATACAAAACCGATGGCGAAAAGGATGTAGGTTAGCATAAAGGATAGAAAGGTTTCATGTTTTGTAAACCGGATGATGCATGAATTGATCTATAGTCTGACAACTCAGGATTTGTGAAAATATGACGCCGCTATTTTTTC
>CAYWHT010000820.1:0-1747 GCA_964458135.1 uncultured Saprospiraceae bacterium
GGCTAGGGTTGTTGCTGCTGTTGGTAACAACGGAAGGTTGTTATAAGCAAGAAGGAGAACTCATTCCCGCTTCTCCCAATCCTCCATCTGCCGATTTTCTGGTGCAGTTATTTCAGCCAGACGGGGCGCCGGATACGGAAAATCCCAACTACTTGCAGTTTTCCTTTCGGGAAAACCAATTTCAGTTTTCTTCCTTCGGGCATTTCAACGACCGGGGCGAGCCCGTTCGGCCCCGCAGCTTCTATCTGGCCAACACGGAAGAGGAGCAGGAAATCGCCATCCTAATCGATGACCGGGGCGAACCCGCTTTTCTCTACGGGATCAATACGACAACGGGGACCAAAAGCGAGGGGTTGGCCGAATTTGAGCGCATCGCTCCCGGAAAATTTTATCTGCGCTATTACTACTACGACTGGGCCAATAGAATTGGGACCTTGCTGGCGGAAACCATCATCGAACGATCGGGGGATCAATTCGTAGGGACGGCCACTTTTGAAACGGAAAACCTGAATTTGGACGGGATTGTTAAATCCGGCGGCAAAAAAGGCAACCAAAGTTTTGGGGTCCCTATTTCGCGCCTCGATGCCCTGCAACAATCCGATCAGGTGGAATTCCGCGAAGGGTTTTTCGAAGACATCGAAGAGGCCCTTGAGAACTTCTCTACCTCCGATATGATCGACTTTTCTACCGATCACCTTGAAACCGTCCAGAAAGTCGGTCTGGCGACTGCCTTAGTGGGCCTCGGCCTGTCGGAAACCGTAATCGCCGCCCCCGCCGGATCATTCATCGCCCTGATCGGTGGAGGAATCGCCGTCGCTGCCGGGGTAACAGAAGCTGTTTTAAAAGGGGATCGCATCGCAGCGCAACTCGACAGAATAAAGAACGACTTCGTTCAATTGGGCAACCAAGCCCTCGAAACGGCGGATGGTTTAATCGAAAGTTTTCGGGGCTATGACCTGGACCTGTCAGGCACCTGGAATGAATTAACCCAGGATTTTGTAAGCCTCGAAGATATGTTGTCCTACATCCGGGAAGAAGAACTACTCGTCACAACGGAAGAATTGGACGATCTGCCCGATAGTGACGGCGTAGTCCACATTGCCTTGTCCTGGAACACGAATTACACCGATATCGACTTGTGGGTAACCGATCCGGCCGGAGAAAAAATCTACTTCGACAATCCGCAATCGGCATCCCAGGGTTATCTGGATCGTGACGATACGGATGGATACGGCCCAGAAAATATTTACTGGAAAGATGGAGCCCCCGATGGTCAATACCGGGTGGAGGTGCATTACTACGGGTGTGATAATGAAAGCAATTGTCCAGTCACCACCGTCACCGTAACTATTTCGAACGGCCTGGGATACGTCAACACCGTAGAAGCGACTTTAAACCGAGTCGATGACGTCCTGTTAATCGATGTTTTCGGAAAAACGGATAAGTCTATTGAATGATACTAATTTAAGAATAAAATAACACCGGATGCATCTTACAAATCATTGATAATCAATACAATACTATGCTGATCATCCGCCAAATCCCATTGATCCTGGCATGAAAAGCATACAGGTAAGCCTTTCTTGGAAGCCGGGACAAATTAGCAACCGTCTCGTTCCAGAAAACCCTGAGGTTCGTTGCGGGGAACGGCGAAGCCCAATCCGTAGCTGCTACCCTCCACTTTCTACTTTGACTAGTACACTGTGTAATAAGTTCTTTGATGTTTTGGGAGGGGTATTTTGGCGAA
>CAYWHT010000821.1:0-1746 GCA_964458135.1 uncultured Saprospiraceae bacterium
GCTGCCCAAAGGAATGCTGACCGTAGATAATATCCGGAGTAAACAAAAGCAGGCCTTTACTTTTAAAGACAGTGAGTATCAATACTATTTTAAGGCTTTCGAGTTAAAAAATAAGAAAGAACTCGCTCCCCTTTCTTATATTGAAGATCAGGCGCGCAAGGTGATCTTGCACCGCCGCAAGATCAAGTTATTGGAGCGTAAAAAAGAAGATTTATACGAAATCGGCTTGCGGCGCAACAACGTCCAGGTCATGATCGAATAAAGCGGTAAGCATTATGATGAAGCGTTATTTTTGGATATGCCTAATGGCGGTGGCGAGTGTTTGCTCGGTCATGGCCCAGGAAGACAAAGCCATCATCGACAAAGTGATCGCCACCGTGGGCGGGGAGCTCATCCTGCTTTCGGAAGTGGAGGAGCAACGCGCCCTCATGGAAGCTCAGCAAGGGAAATCCAATCCCGATTCCCGTTGCCAGATTATGGATCAATTGCTGACGAACAACCTCCTGCTCAATCAGTCGAAGCTCGATAGTATCGAGGTGACCGATCAGGAGGTGGAAGCCCAGCTCGATGCGCGTATCGAACGCATCCTGAGCTACATGAATAATGACGTCAGCCAGTTTGAAGCCTACTACGGCGCCTCCATCAACGACGTCAAAGAGCGCTTCCGGGAGGATCTGCAAAACCAGTTGCTCATCGAGCGCATGCGCAGCCAGATTCTTTCCAGCGTCACGGTGACGCCTTCGGAAGTGAAAGAATTCTACCATTCCATTCCCCGCGACAGCCTGCCGTATTTCAATTCCGAGGTAGAAGTCAGTGAGATTGTACGTAAACCCCGGCCTACCGAGGCCGAGCGACAACGCACCGTCGAACGGCTGCGCGAAATACGCCGGCAAATCGTCGAAGAGGGCGCTGATTTTGCCGAAATAGCGCGCAAACAGAGCGAAGACGGTAGCGCCCGAAAAGGGGGGGATCTGGGATGGACCAAACGGGGCGACTTCGTCTACGAATTCGAAGCCGCCGCCTACCGCCTCAAAGACGGCGAAATCTCCAAAGTCGTGGAAAGTAAATTCGGCTACCACCTCATTCAGCTACTGGAACGCCGCGGTAACTCCATCCATACCCGCCATATCCTCCTTAAACCGGATATCACCCGGAAAGACGAAGCGCGCGCCCGGGCTTACCTCGATTCCGTGCGCAACCTCATACGCACCGATACCTCCCTGACCTTTTCCGTAGCCGTAAAGCGCTTCTCCGAAGAAGAAGTGCAAAGCTTCAACAACGATGGCCGCATAGTCAATAACCAAACCGGCGACACCTTCTTCGAAACCGGCGATCTCGACCCCGATATCTACTTTACCATCGATACCATGGAGATCGGTCAGATCTCTGATCCTTTCGAATTTAGCGGCCCCGACGGCAGCAGCATGTACCGGATCGTCAAACTGAACTCCCGTACCGACCCGCACCGCGCCAACCTGCAGGAAGATTATTCCAAAATCCGCAAAGCGGCCATCGAATCCAAAAAGAGCGAGTACGTCAGCGAATGGATTCAGGAAAAGGTGGGCGAAACCTTTATCCAGATCGACCCGATCTACAGTGGCTGTGAAAATTTATTGAAGTGGCGACAGCGAGAAGTGGTGCGGCCTTGACTTGTAATCCTGTGTTGCTGGGTAGCTTTGTTGCGGCCAAGCTAATTATAGTCTGACAACCCAAAATTTGTGAATTCTGACTTGCTCTTTTTAGCTT
>CAYWHT010000822.1:0-1725 GCA_964458135.1 uncultured Saprospiraceae bacterium
GAACTTATTACACAGTGTACTAGAGATAGCGCCGCCGGATCAACTTAATGAAAGAACGGGCCGTATCGATTTTTTCTTCCTCCGTCCAATTGTATTGATCCGCCAGGGTAATAATCAGCCCCTTCGCGTCTTCGAGGCGCTCGTAGCGGTTGAGCGTCCGGAGCGTCTCTTCCAAAGCGTTCATGTCGCGACCGAACAATTCGTTCATGTACAATAGCCGGTCGTTGATCGACATGGATCGGGAGAGATCCTGAATGGGCTGTTCACTGAGTTTTTCGGAGAGCTCCTTGGCGGGTTTGGCGTCAAACAACTGATTGATTAGCTGCCAGCGGTCGTCATTCGGGCGATCCTCCGGGCTGCTCCCGGAGGAAACGGGTTGCTGCGGTTCGGCACGAGGCTTTGGCTCCGGTTGCGGCGCTGGGTCGTGACGGGGAGGAGCCGACTCTTGCCTGGGAGGGTCTTCAGGCCTTGGCCCACCCGTATCAGACTCCGCTTTGGGGCGCGCCGGCGAGCGATTTTCCCGCAGAGCAGTCCTTGCCTGCTCGCGCTTTTCGGCATCACCGGATAAAAAAAGCTCGTACAACTGACGCAGGTAGTTAAGCATCAGATCGCGCTCAATGGGGGCGATCTGGCCGTTATCCATATCGATGCTGCGGTAAAGAGAGTTAATCTTATCCAGCAGTATTTTGGCTTGACGCAAATCCATAAGGTGATCACTCTGTTTTATGCGTCCACAAGGTAGAAGAATTTTGGGCAGTTGGCCAACTGTTCAGGTACGAAAAACAAAGCTTCGCGGTCTTGCTTTACCATATTCTCCGCCTTGCTTATCTTGGCCTTTCAGTTTCGTAAAGATCAACACCATGTTTTTAGAACCTCATTTCAAGGGACAGCGCAGCGGATGGATCGAAGTGATCTGCGGGTCGATGTTTTCGGGCAAAACCGAAGAATTGATTCGTCGGCTGAAAAGAGCCCAAATCGCCAACCAGCGCGTGGAAATTTTTAAGCCGACCATCGATGAGCGCTTTGATAAAGATAAAGTCGTCTCCCACGACGCCAACTTTATCCCTTCTACGCCCATTGCGCATTCCGCCCGCCTTTTGGAACTCAACCGGGAAGTAGAGGTGGTGGCCGTTGACGAAGCCCAATTTTTTGATGAGGAATTGCCGAAGCATTTGCAAAAACTGGCGGTAGACGGCGTCCGGGTCATCGCCGCCGGCCTGGACATGGACTTCCGGGGCCGGCCCTTCGGCCCCATGCCCAATCTGTTGGCGGTGGCCGAGTACATCACGAAAGTGCACGCCATTTGCCAGCACTGTGGCAACCTGGCTACCCATTCCTACCGGCTCTCTGCCCACGAAGCCACCGTCGTGCTGGGTGAAAAAAATCACTACGAGCCCCGCTGCCGCACCTGCTACGCAATGGGCAACATCCTGGATTTCCAGGGAAAGAGTAAGTACCCGCAAATGCCGAAAAAGCGGCAATGAGGTGCTTGGTGGCCGGCACGGTCCAGCAGCCGGAAATGAATAAGTTGAAACGGGCATTGAACTTGATTCCTTCCAGATGGATTTAAATGATACAGGCAGTCTTTCCAAACTAAAAAGAAAAAAATGGAAGAAATCGATTGGTTGCTGACGCCGCTCAAGTCGGGTGGAATATTGTTGGGAAGTATTATTCTGGGATTTTTGCTCGCCGGAATTGTGGCGTTACCGGTCGGAGTGTTGATCG
>CAYWHT010000823.1:0-1723 GCA_964458135.1 uncultured Saprospiraceae bacterium
GATTTTTGATTTTTGATTTTTGATTTTTGATTTTTGATTTTTGATTTTTGATTTTGGGTTTTGGATTTTGGATTTTGGATTTTGCCGCAAGGGCCATTCAAGATCCAAAATCCAATTACTTTTCCAATCCGATCAGAAAGGCCAGGGTATCCACGCCATCGGCGTAGTCCCACAATTCCGGTTCCTGTGCTTTTCCAAAGGGCAGCACGCGCGCTCCCGTTAAATCCTTTCCCGACACCACACACTGAATTTCTTTGCGGCGGTGCGCTATCTCGCTTTCCAGGGCCGGCAAATCGGTATAATATTCGTAATGCAAGCTGCCAATGGGTGATTGCAGGGCGGAATTTTCACTGAGCAGGATGCAGCCGTTGGCCATGTAGCGCCATTTGTTGAGCACGTGGACGGCGTAATTATAATCGAAGTTGTTCTTGTAGCGGTTGTGCAGGATGATCTCGTTGAATTCGTGCAAGGTTTCCAGCAGCGGTTCAAACGAGTAATCTTTCGGAACGTAGACCTTGGAAACGTTGCGGCACCCCAGGCCGAAATACCGGAATACGTCCCGGCCCAGCGCGCGAAGCTCCTCCCGGCTTTCTTCCCCGCTCAATACGGCCACGGCATTCCGGTTGCGACGGATAATGTTGGGGTAACGGCCAAAATAGTAGTCAAAATAGCGCGAGGAGTTGTTACTGCCGGTGGCGATAACCGCGTCGAATCCTTTTAATCGCTCCGCAATGGTAAAGTAAGGGCCGGTTCGCTCATCGATCTGACGCAATAGCTTGAGCAAGTAAGGCAACAAATATTGATCCTTATCGGAAAGCTTGATCATGGCGTGGTGTCCGGCCACAAAAACGCAGAGTAGATCGTGAAAACCGACCAGCGGAATGTTTCCCGCCATCACCAGCCCCACCGAGCTGCGGGGCTGGCTTATCTCCGGGAGGTCGTAATCCTTTAGCCAGGCCGTCAATCGCTCCCGCCGCAAAAATTTGTCGCTAATCGCGTCCAGGGCTTGCTGCTGGTTTTCCATCGTAAACCAGGGATTGTTGAACTGCGTACGGTGCATGACCGCCTGGAGGTAGTCGTCTTCCTTGCGTAGGCGCTCCCCCAGTTGCGCCAGGGCTTCTTTTCTTTCTTCCAGTTGCATGGCGGGCAGGGTTGCGCTTGATGTACTATTCTGATTCATTGGATGAGCGTGGATGGTTGTTAGTTGTTATTGGCCGTCCTCTTGCTTCGGACGGGTGGGCATTATAATCTGCCAACCCAAAATTTGTGAATGCTGACTTGGCGCACTACAATAGGTTTTCATAGCCTTCTTTTATTTTCTATATCACTCTCCGCCCAGGGCTGTTTTCCTGGCCTTCAAATACCGCCGCCAACGGTCGAGCGCCCCCTGAAAATCCGGGGGCAGATCGGATTCGAAGTACATGTCTTCGCCGGTTCTGGGGTGTACGAATCCGAGTGATTTGGCGTGCAGCGTATGGCGCGGGCAGGCGGTAAAGGTGTTTTCGACGAATGCTTTGTACTTGCTGAATACCGTTCCCTTCACGATGCGGTCGCCTCCATATTTTTCATCATTAAACAAGGGGTGCCCCAAATGTTTCATATGCACCCGGATTTGGTGGGTGCGCCCGGTTTCCAGGTTGCATTTAATCAGAGAGACGTAGTACAGCCGCTCCAAAACTTGGTAATGGGTGACCGCCCATTTGCCCTGATCGCCCTCTGGGAA
>CAYWHT010000824.1:0-1719 GCA_964458135.1 uncultured Saprospiraceae bacterium
TTCGTTAGGCATTAATGCCGTGCGCTTCCGGAAGTCATCTTCGGGGAAAGGAAACCCCGTGCCCGCTATCGCCTCAATGAAGAAAGGACTACCGGTTCATTTCGTAACTCCGCCGGGAAACGCCGAGGATGGTCAATAATCCCACCAGGGCGTCGATAAGAGATAATATGGTGTAGGTGAAAAATAGTTCGTGTTGCCACATCTCGTAAAAGCACACCATGGCCACATAAAAAGCGGCGATCACCATGGACAGCAGGGCATCGATATTATTTTGGGCCGGTGCAAACCGAATGGCGCGGGCCAGTTCGAACCCCAACAGCACAGCACCCAGGATTACAAAGACCATCGTCATGCTAATGGACATCGCGTTCCCGTTCGGAAGCGTAAGTTCATAAACCGGAACATCGAACGATGCGTCGGCCGATTCATAAAGACGGTTAAATAGCAAAAATAGGAGCCAGTAAAAAAGCGTAAGCGGCGCTTGGAGCAATAGCTTCATGATTTAAATGGTTTTCGGAGAATTGACTTTAGTAAGTTACGGGATAAATGAAGGAGACGCAATTTCTTGGGTAGAAGTGTTTTTTAGATTGGATGGGCCAACCCGGAAAGACCTTGCATCGTTATTTTCAAAAATTGGTTCGTACATTTGCGCTCGTGAAAACCTTGTTCACCATAGCATGCGCCCTGGTCCTGCTCCTCCAAAGTAGCCACCTGACGGTGATCTACCTGCTCTACCTCTCCCGGCAGCAGCAAATCACCCAGGAATACTGCGTCAACCAGCTAGAGCCCGAAAGCCTCTGTTACGGCAAGTGCTACGTTGCCAATTACATCACGGATCTCGAAGACGAACAATCAGATACCCTGCCCGCCCCCAATGAGGAGAAGCGGGGCGGCCCGTTCCTACCGCTGCAGTATCCCGTTTTGATGCCGGAATTAGGCGTGACTGCCGGCGCCCCCGCGCCCGCTTACCGGCGGTCTCCCGCCTCCGCCTTTCCCCCCGGCGTATTCCACCCTCCCTGTGCTTAGCTCCCTCACTCTCTTCCCATCCTATTGCTTTAAGTACACACTTCGGATACCTTGCTTCACTTCAGAAAGCTCACGCTACTGCTCGTAGCGTATACTATCGGGCTATCTTTCGGCTATGCCCAAGACGGCGGAGCAATTGCCGGCCGCGTCACCGACGCGCGTTCCAACCAACCGCTCGCCGCCGCTAACCTCTTATTCCCCGGGCTCGACCGGGGCGTTGAAACCCGGGCCGACGGGCGCTTCCTACTGGGGGGGCTCCCGGCAGGTGCGCACCGCCTGCTCATCACCTACGTCGGCTACCGCAATCTCGCCCGCAAGGTCACTATAACGGCGGGAGATACGCTGCGCCTCAACCTCCAACTCGAATCCACCATCACCCGGCTCGGCGGGATTAACATCACCGCCCTGCGCCCCAGCCAGCTGGTCGACGAGCGCTTGCGCGAAAGCGAAGTGCGACGCGTCAACCCCCGTGATCCCGGCGAACTCATGCGCCGGCTCGGGGGTGTCAATGCGGCGCGCCGCGGCCCCCTGGGCCTCGACCCGGTCATTCGCGGATTGCGGGAGACCGAAATCGGCGCCTACATCGACAATACCCGCTCCTTCCCCGCAGGACCCGGCCGCATGGACTCCCCCCTCAGCCATATCGACCCCGCGGCGATCGAAAGCATCGAAGTCGTCAAAGGGCCCTACGCC
>CAYWHT010000825.1:0-1718 GCA_964458135.1 uncultured Saprospiraceae bacterium
AAGCTAAAAAGAGCAAGTCAGAATTCACAAATTTTGGGTTGTCAGACTATAATTGGTATACCTTAACGGCACACAATTTATGAGCAAAGAACTGTACTTCATAGCCTTGCTTCCTACGAAGGAAATTCAGGAAGAGGTTACCCAGTTTAAAGCGTACGCCGCAGAACACTTTAATAGTTCCCACGCCCTCAAATCACCTCCCCACCTCACCCTGTTTCCGCCCTTTCGCTGGGAATCAGGGCGGGAAGATGAGCTCCGGGCTAGTTTGCGGTCTTTTTCCAGGGAGGAAGCAAGCATTTATGTCGGGTTAAACGGGTTCGATGAGTTTCCGCCGAGGGTCATTTTTGTAAAGGTGGAAGAGAGTGATGATTTACGCCAAATGCAAGCTAGACTGGAGGATTATCTGCATACCCGTTTTGGTCTTGAAAATGACAGTCCGCACGATTTTCATCCCCACATGACCGTAGCCTTCAAGGATCTCAAGCCCTCCACCTTCCGCGAGGCGCAAGCCTATTTTGCGCAGCTGGAATACGTCCGCATGTTCCGTACCGAGGCCCTCAGCCTGCTTAAACACCAGCAAGGAAAATGGATCGTAATCGAAGATTTTTCTTTAAGCCCTTAAGTTGGGATATAGTATAAAAAATTCAATATAATAAAATAAATAATTTGTATATTCGCCCTGGCCTGCTGGCGAGCGGTAAAATTGCACCTGACGCCCCGGGAACTCAGTAAATGATCGTTTTCGGGAGCTTCTTTTGGCGATAGGCTGCGTTGCTCATCGGTCAGGTATTTAGTGCCCGAAGCACTAGAAGGTTGATTCTTGCTGGAAAACGCGCCGGATAAAGTCCAAATCTCCGGCTCGGCCCGAATACTTTTGCAAGACCTGCCGGCGTTGATTAGACTGGGCAAGCTTTAGTAATAAGACGATTCTCGCAAATACCCTTTACATATACCACCTATGGGGCGGATCTGGATATTCATTTTATTGGCAAGCTTTGCACTGCCCGCTGAGGCGCAGCATTTCTTTCCCGTAAAAGTAGATAATGAGTGGGGGCTGATAGACGCGCAGGGTGAAGTGGTGCTCAAGCCAGTATACGACGCCATCGGGAACTTTGAAAAACACGGCTATGCCGTCATGCAGCGCGAAGGGGGAGTAGGGTTGTTAAACCGGCACGGGCGGGAAATTGTGCCGCCTCGTTACGACGATCTCAAGGTGTTGGATTCCTTGTTTATCGCTGTCATGGACCAGGGAGAGTGGATGGTCATCAATCTCGATGGCGAAATCGTTTTGCGCAAAGGTTACGAGCGCGTGAAAGTATGGGACGGTCAGTTTCTGGCTTTTCGCGTAGATGATCAGTGGGGAGTGGTCAGTAAGCGGGGGCGCACTATTGCCGAGGCCCGTTACGATGAGTTGTCGCTCGAACCCGGCCCTTTTTTTCTCACCCGCAAAGGCGATCGCCTGGGGCTGTTGGATGGCGATGGACGGATCATCCTGGGGAATTTGGCCAGTGAGATCAATATTTATCACGATAGCCTCTTTTTCTACAAGCGCAATGCCCGTTGGGGGGCGGTAGACCGGCAGGGAAACCGCCTTATTCGGGAGGCTTACGACGCCTACAGCCGCCTGAGCGCCCATTTCGTGAAATTGATCCGCCAGGGAGAGACCTTTCTGTTTTCCGAGCCCTGCCGCCGCGTCATCAATCGGGAAGGGTACGAAG
>CAYWHT010000826.1:0-1705 GCA_964458135.1 uncultured Saprospiraceae bacterium
CCTACCAGGTGATGGATGCTTCCCTAAGTTATCAGTGGAGCCGCTTTCGCTTTCAGTTTGGCGTCAATAACTTACTGGACGCCGCCTACTTTACCCGCCGGGCTACGGCCTACCCGGGGCCGGGCATTATTCCCGCCGAAGCGAGAAGCTTTTACGGAGGGGTGAGGGTGAAGTTTTGATTGATGGCGCTCCGGCAAACCATTCACAATTACTCCTTACCCCCATCCTGCGCCGTACCCTCTCCCCGGCCAGGGAATACCCAGCAGGATCAGGACGAGCCCGATGCCGAAAAAGATGAAAGTAAGCCGGTGTTTAGCCGTATCGTCGTCGGCGCGTTTGGCGCGGCTGTAGCCGATGGTGATCAGGATGACCGCCAGGATCATGAGGGTAAAGTGCTCGACGGTGTAGAAGCGCGTGATCCGGTTTTCCATGAAACCTTCGGCGAAACTCACCTTGGGGCTGATGAAGTACAGCACCAACCCGATGACGAATTGCAGGTGGGTGAAAATCATTGCGAGCAGGGCGAAGGTGCGGTCGCGCTTGATGAAAGGTTTGCCGGAGCGCCATTTAATCAGACCGATTAGCACGGCGGCCACCAAGAATAACAACAGCAACCACCGTAGGCCGGAATGGGCGTGGACGAGTCCATTATACATAGGGCATTCATATTTGATTGATCGGAGCGAAGATAGGTTTTTTTGAGTGGAGGTGGGTCAAAAGAGCATCAGGACTGTTCAAAACAGCCGTCCCTGTTCAAACTTAAAATGCAGGCGGAAGGAGCGCCGGTGGTAGGGGCTGGGCCCGCACCGTTCGATAGCCTCCCGGTGGTAAAGAGTGGGGTAGCCTTTATTGCGCTCCCAACCGTATTGCGGGAAGCTTTCGGCCATCCGGCAGAGGTAAGCGTCGCGGTGGGTTTTAGCGAGGATGGAGGCCGCGGCAATGCTGCGGTACCGCCCGTCCCCCTTGATGATGCATCGATGGGGAATCTTCCGGTAGGGGCGGAAGCGATTGCCGTCGATCAGTAATAGTTCCGGATGGAGGTGGAGTTGATCCAGGGCGCGATGCATGGCCAGGAAGGAGGCGTTGAGGATGTTGATCTCGTCGATCTCTTCGGGCTCTACGCGTGCTACCGCCCAGGCCAGGGCGTGCTGTTCGACGATTTCGCGAGCCTGGTTGCGTTGGCCCTCGTTCAGCTTTTTGGAATCATTAAGCAGGGGATGTTCGAATGCGGGAGGCAGGATGACCGCGGCGGCGTAGACCGGCCCGGCCAGGCAGCCACGGCCCGCTTCGTCACAGCCCGCTTCGATTGCGTCTTCCCGGTAATATGCCAGTAATTCGCTCATGCTCCGGTCAAAAAAGGATTATGCCCGCGTTCGTAGCCGATGGTCGTTTCCGGCCCGTGCCCGGGGTAAACGATCACCCCGTCGTCTAGCGGGAAAAGTTGCTCTTTGATGCTGCGGATTAAGGTCTGGTGGTCGCCGCCGGGAAGATCGGTGCGCCCGATGCTCCCCTGGAAGAGGACGTCTCCCGCAATTAAGAACCCGTCTTCGCGGCAGTAAAAGGAAAGGCTGCCGGGGGAATGCCCGGGAGTGAAGAGGGTCTCTAACTGCGTGTTTCCGAATTCGATGACACTGCCCTCCGCAATAAAATTCTCCGGCCGGGGCGAGGGTTCCGGGAACGGAATACCAAACATCATGGCGGCCTG
>CAYWHT010000827.1:0-1696 GCA_964458135.1 uncultured Saprospiraceae bacterium
ATTGAGTAATCTGGCGCCATCCTTTTAGGATTTGGAAAAAATGTATATCTTGTGTAGCAATTGGAGGAGCATGCCTCCTTGGTGAGGAGCATTAAACATACTTTGAGAAAGACGCCCCTTTGGTTGCTGAAAGGGGTTGACGGTTACTTCATTTGGACTTCCACGATAGGGATTTTAATCTCCACTCTCGTGCCGAGGGGTTCTCCGTCCTTGGATCGCAAATCAACGGTTTCCACAAATACTTGCTTTTCTTTGGAGTTGTGCAGGATTTCCAATCGCTTTTCGGTGATTTTGGTGCCGCGGGAGCGGTGATCCTGGTGGTGGGGGTCATTGGCGCGGATTTGGCGTGCTTTTTCCCTTCCGATTCCGTTATCTTGTACGACGCACAGGATGGTGTCTTCATTTTGCAGGGAGAATCGTACGGAGATGAGCCCCTCTTGTTTGGTGCGCAATCCGTGTTCGATGGCGTTTTCTACGTAGGGCTGGACGATCATGGTCGGTACGCCGAGAATATCTTCCTCGATTTCGTCATCTACCTGTATTTTGTATTGGAGGCGGTTTTCGAAGCGCAATTTTTCGTTGATGTAGAGGTAATCTTCCAGGAATTCGATTTCTTTTTCGAGGGAAATGATTTCCATTTCGGAATACTCGAGGCTCTGCCGCATCAATTTGGCGAATTTGGCGAGGTATTTGGCGGCGTGGGTTATTTCGTGGGAGGTGATGAAGTTTTGAATGGAATTGAGGGCGTTGTACATGAAATGGGGGTTCATCTGCGCCCGTAGTGCTTTGAGTTGCAGGCGGGTGGCCTGCAGGCGGAGGAGTTCGGCTTCTTGTTTTTTCTTTTCTGCTTCGTATTTGATTTCCAATTCCAAGCGGCGACGTTGATCGATATCTTCGAGATGTTGTTCGGAGTAGCGTTCCTGCAGGGTCATGTGTTCGTAGGCGGCCCGGTAATTTTCCTGTTCGGCGTAGAGGCCGGCCATTTCTTTGCATATACTGGTGAGCTGTTCATTGTCACCGATCAACTTGGCGTAATCGAAGGCGAGCTGATAGTGTTCCAGGGCGAGATCCGACTGTTCGGTTTCGGAGAACAATCTCCCACGCCAGGACTCGATGATGGCGAGGTTGCGGTAATCATGCTCGGATTTTTCCTTGTAGAGTTGTTCGGCCCGGTTAAATAGTTCCAGGGATTCTTCGTGCCGTTTATTTTCGTAATAGCAATACCCGAGGTTGGCGTAAGCACCGGCGCGGGCGTAGCGGCTCATATCGTCGGAGGTTTGGATGGCCTTGTTGAAGTAGCGTTCGGCGCTATCGATTTCGTTGAGCGCCATGTATCCGTTTCCGACGTTGAGGTAGTGCCAGGAGATGCGGGTACGCATCTCCATGGCTTCGCACATGTCAACCACTTTTTGGTAGGCGACGACGCTTTTCTCCAGCTCGTCGTTCATTTCGTAGATCTTGCCCAGGCCGCTATGGATGAGGGTGAGGAAGTAATAGTCTTTTAATTCCAGGGGGGTTTTGAGGCGATTGGTGCGTTTATCGGCTTCGAGCAGTAATTCGGTAGCCCGGTTATAATTGGAATAGTGGAGGTTCATGAAGCCTTCCCGGCAGATCATGCGGGCGCTGAGCTGGTCGTCCGGAAAGTTGCGCAACAGTTTTTCGGCTTTGAAGAGATACTCGGCCCCCTGCTCCATTT
>CAYWHT010000828.1:0-1691 GCA_964458135.1 uncultured Saprospiraceae bacterium
GACTCCCGCAATGAGGGCATGGCCACGGCCGTAGAGGAAATGTTCATGCAGGCCGGCCTGTACGATGAGACCCCGAGGACGCGCGAAATCGTCTACATCATGATCGCCCAGCGCGCCGCCCGCGGGCTGGGATCGCTCTACGCCCACGCCAACGAAATGACGATGGAGGAGGCCGGCGGCATCCATTCTGAGTACACCCCCCGCGGCTGGATGAAAACGGAAAAAGACCTGCTCATCTTCGAGCAGCATCTTTACCTGCGGCAGCCGGGCTACGGCACCAGCTACATCACCGGCAAATACCTGGTGGAGCAGACCCTGGCGGATTACGCCCGGATCCAGGAATCGAAAGATGAACCCTTCCGGATGCAGAATTTCCTGGATAAGGTGAATGCAATGGGGAATATCCCGATGGCGTTGGGGCGTTGGGAGTTGACGGGAATGGGACAGGAGATCCGGAAAATCGGGGAGTGAGGATTGGCCCGGTTTATCCCGGGCTTATTCACTATGGGTTGCTTCGGGATAAACACACGCTTCCGCTACTCCTTTCCCCTACAATCCATTCCCGGTAAAGCACAAACCCCCGTAATTATTACCAAATGCGCCGGATGCAATGCCTGGGGTTGGTTGAGCCAGGTCGGGTCGGATACGTTAATGAAAAGCGTATCCCCGGTAGTGCTCGCCACAATTCCGTTTGGTTTGGAAAAGCTGGCCTCCGGTGCCGGCCCGTCCGCATTTTTAAATTGCCCGTCGCCGGCGATGATTTCGGCTTCTCCGTTTAGGGAGATGCGGTAGACATGCCCCATGCCGATGGCCGTAGCAAAAAGATAGCCATTGGAATAGGTGATGTGGCCTAAGCCCACCGGGCTTGGTCCACCCGTAAGCAGCTTGAGCCCTTCAACCAAGGTGGAGACCTTGCCCTCGGGATCAATTTGGATAACTTTTGCGTTTCCGAAATTGACGACGTAGAGGGTGTCGTTATGGATAGTTATACCGTTGGGAGATTGGAAGAAGTCTTCCCCTTCGGCAAAAACGGAGGTGTTGCCTTTTGAATCCGCTTTTATGATGTTATTCTTACCACAATTGCAGATAAAGAGATCACCTGCACTGTTCTTGACTACGCCCACCGGCGTCTGGAGGCCTTCGTTTATAAAATCGTATTGAATTTTGCCGTCGGGCCGAACCAGGCTTACCCGGCCGCCTTTGGGGTTGGATTGATAAAAATTACCCTGGCTATCCATATAGCAACCGGAGGCGCCTTTAAAGCCCTCGGCAAAAACGCTGACCTCCCAGCTGCCGTTTTCAATCTTGTAGACTTTGGTATCCGCGGTATCCGGAAAACTGGAACCGAAATCGCTTACGTAGAGATTGCCGCGTTGGTCGATCGTCAGGCCTCCGCTGGCGTTGAGGTTTTTGATCAGGGTGGTTACCTGGAGGTCTTGGGCGGCCCCTACCCAGGCGACGGCTGAAAGCAGAAAGGTGAAATATATTTTCATGGTGTTAGTCGGGTTTTATTAAAAAATGCGGTGTTGCGGGAGAAGTTATTATTGTAAAATAAGGAGCGTTTTTCAAAAGACCGACGTTTTTACGTTAAATTAGTTTGAACAGGCAATTGTAAAGTCCAAATACCCCCTACCCAAAATATGCCCTTCCCGACCTCCGAAATCCGCTGGTTCTCCGACGACTCAAATAAC
>CAYWHT010000829.1:0-1684 GCA_964458135.1 uncultured Saprospiraceae bacterium
AAAGCCGATCTGCTCGGTGGAGCCGAAGTTGCCGACGAGCACCGGGCCGGAACCGAGGCCGATTTTTAATTCGTGAAACGCCCCGGGATCGTCTATCGCCGCAACCTGCCGGGAGATCTTGAGGCAGCAGTCAACCGCTGACCTGGCTACTCGCCGACGGTACTCCTGCATCAACTGCCGGTGGGTATTTTGGAGCCCGGGGTTCTTTTCCAATGCCGCTTGCTGGCGAGCCTGCAATTTCGACTTTTCCCGCCTGGCCTCTTCCAGGGTGGATTCGAGTTTCGCCCGTCCGCTTTTACGGTTATTTTGCTGAGCATGATTTTCGGCATCCCATTGTCGGATCTCCCGCCGGATGCTCCTGATATCCTGCTCGATCATATCCAGCTCATCCAAACACAGCTGACGCCGCACCTCATTGAGCAACTTCCAGTGGATGGAAAAATGCCCGCCGACCCAACCCATCACCGCGTCCCCAATAAATTTATCAACGATGCCCTCGTGGGTGACAACGATCTCATTGTGGGCCGTATCCATGACCTGGCGTAACTTTAGGGCCAGCCCTTCCACATCTTCCGCGTCTTTTTCGACGGCCTTGGTAAATCCCCGGATGTCGATAAAAAAAACGGTCATCCAATGGTTGAAGAAGCGTTCGATGACTTCCGGCGAATTGTAAAATTTACGGACGATAGGCGGGGAAAAGCACTGAGACAATATGGACCGTTCCCGGTTTTTTCCGCGGTCCCTGGCCAATGCACTGCTGATCTGAACGCTCACACCGATTGCCAGTAAAACCAACAGCAGCAGAATACCCGTGATCCGATCGGCACGCGCATAAGCTTCCGAAAGCGAAACGGGCACCGGTTGCCCCCCGTTAAGTGGCGAACGGATCTCCGTTACCTCGATCGCCGGATTTAATGCGTCGGCTGCATCGTATTCCTGCATGATCGCTTCCAGGTCCGCCTGGGATTGGGCGCGTTCGATACGCTGGGTCAGGGTGCTTCTCAGCTCTGCGACTTCGCTATTCGTGATGTAAGAGCTGACCAAAATAAAAGCCAGCAGGAGTAAGGGTACCCCGATGAATAGCGATCTATTAAAGGTTGGTGTTTCGTTCGCACCTTCCGTAGATTTGAGGAAGGTCAATCCGTGTTTCGCCCTGATGACGTTGGCTAAACGGGCCACCCGGGCGATTTTGGCTAACCTCGCCACCCGCGCTACCCGGGCGATGCGGGCTACGCGCGCACCCCGGGCCACCCTCGTAGCCTGCAGCTGAGGACCCATGGCGCCCATCAATTCCAGGGCCGAGCTGATGACCGGCAGGGTGCTCACAAAATCGATCAAAAACCAGGGACTGCGGAAATAGCTGCGCCCGATAATCGACCCTTTGGCAATCAAGTCGATGAGAAAAATGAAATCGATGAAAAAATTGACCCACAAAAACGGGGTCAGCAGGGAAGGCGGCACCACCCGGAATAATTCGAGGAGATACAATACCACCGCCAGTGCCGCCAATACCAGGATCGGTTTATTAGAACGCTCGAGGATTTCTTCCACCCTGGATTTTTGGGTGTCTTGCGGGCTCATGTGTTAGTAGCTTACCAGTATGGTTAAAAAATTTTCACGCCGGGCACTACAATAGCGATCGGAATTATGGCAATAGGGTATGTATTTAGAGAAGTATGGAAAA
>CAYWHT010000830.1:0-1682 GCA_964458135.1 uncultured Saprospiraceae bacterium
GCAACGCAGCCTTTCGCCAAAAGACACTGCCAAAGCGCAAAGTTACTTATTACACAGTGTACTAGTGCTTCGGAGCAATAGGCCTTTCATTTATTCAGGATATTCTCAGTGCTGAACGTATTCCAGCGCCTGCCCGATATCCCAGATAATATCCCCCACATTCTCCACCCCGATCGACAGGCGCAACAGCGCATCACTGATTCCCATCGCCTGCAAGTGTTCTTCTTCTACCCCGGCGTGCGTCATCGTCCGGGGATGCTCGGCCAGGCTTTCGGTGCTGCCCAGGCTGACGGCCAATTTCACGAGTTGCAAAGCATTCAGGAAAGCAAAGGCCTCTTTTTCCCCGCCCTTGATTTCGAAGGAGAGCATAGCCCCGGTACCCGAATTTTGGCGTTGGAGGACTTCGTATTCCTTACTCCCTTCTTCGATCAGCCCCAGATAATTTACGTGCTTGACCTTAGGATGGTGATCGAGGTAGCGGGCCACCTCCACGGCGTTTTGTTGTTGGCGTTCCATGCGCACTTTCAGCGTTTCCAGGCTGCGCATCAGGAGCCAGCCCGTCCACGGGCCCGCCATATTACCCAGAAAGGTGCGCAAGGTTTTGACACGGGCCATCATTTCTTTTTTACCCAGTGCGGCGCCCGCGATCACGTCGCTATGCCCGCCGATGTATTTAGTGGCGGAATAGAGCACCAAGTCGGCGCCGTGCTTTAGGGGGTTCTGCCATAGCGGCCCGAGGTAGGTGTTATCCACCGCTACCGGAATGGTCTTACCATTCTGACTGAGCTGCCGGGCAATGCCGCTGCAACATTCGATGTCGATAATGTCATTGGTGGGATTGGCGGGGGTCTCCAGGAAGATCATGGCCAGGTTATCGGCTTCGCCGGAAGCTTGTAGCATTTCTAAAATATTTTCCCGCTCTTGGCCCGGTTTGAACCCCATAGTTTTGACGCCGATCTTCGGCAGGAAATGGTGGATAAAATGATCGGTGCCGCCGTACAACGGCATGCTGTGTAATAGCAAGTCGCCCGGCTCCAAAAACTCCAGCAATACCGTACTGATAGCCGACATGCCGCTTTCGAAGACGGCGCAATCCTCGGCCCTGTCCCAAAGGCACAAGCGGTTTTCCAGCACCTCCAGATCCGGATTATTGATCCGACTGTAGATCAGCCCCAGCTCTTCGTTGGGTAGTTTTTCCCGCTTACCGTAGGCGACTTCGAAGAACGCCTTGCCTTCTTCGGCGGAATTAAATACAAAAGTAGAAGTTTGAAAGATCGGGCATTTAATTGCGCCTTCCGATAACTCGGGTTTATATCCGTAAGTCATCATCAGGCTTTCGGGCTTGAAAATGTGGTCCATCGTTTGTTTTTTGCCGGTCAATGAAAATGGAGTGACGCCGCAAATTTGATGGACTTGGCAACGAAGTGCAATGACGAAGGTCAGTAACCCATAAGAGCTCCAAGCAATTTTACGCGCGCTAAGCGATGAGAAGATTAATAAGTGTCGTGTTTATAGTCTGACAACTCAGGATTTGTGAAAATATGACGCCGCTATTTTTTCGGCTGGCAAGGCGGAAAACGTAGGCATAGCCTAAGTTCTGTCGAGGCTTTCCAACGCAGCAAGGCGGAAAAAGAGCAAGTCAGAATTCACAAATTTTGGGTTGTCAGACTATAGATAGGCTG
>CAYWHT010000831.1:0-1676 GCA_964458135.1 uncultured Saprospiraceae bacterium
ACTACAATGACTTTGACGAGAACGGCTTACCGGTCGGCTTGTCGACCACCTGGACGACCAGCGCCGAAATGACCGGCGGTTCCTTCCGGGTCATCCTCAAACACCAGCCCGGCGTCAAATCGGGAACCTCCACCGTTAACGATGGCGGCACCGATCTGGATCTGACCTGGAACTTGGCCAACGTGACAACTACACGGACCGTGATCAGAGACCGAAAGGAATTGCAAATCGCACCCAATCCAACCAGAGGGATCCTCAATTGGCGCATCGAAGGCGTGCCGGCCGGCCAGGTGGAGATCGTCATCTACGACCAAATGGGCCGCATGGTATCCTCGGTCAGGAAGGCGCAGCCGCAGGTGGATGTCTCCCGCTTGGATGCCGGTGTTTATCTGTTGCAAGTACGTACGGAGGAGGCGATTTGGACGGACCGTTTTGTGAAGATTCAATAAGTGAAGTAGCGAATGGTGAGTAGTATAGTCTGTCAAGTCAGGATTCACAAATTTTGACTTGGCAGACTATAAACGCACCCTGTGCTTCGCTCTAATTTTGATGAATGAAGGCGTGAGTCATCCGGAACAGCGTATCAATGATTCACCAAAAATCCCGGTAATTTTTCCACCCGCTCACAACATATCTGCTCCAATACCTGCTGCAACTGCAATTTTAGGATGCAGACGGCATGCTCCCCACCCCGATCGCCCAATGCCGCCACGCCGTACATAAAAGAGCGCCCCAGAAAGGTGAACTGCGCCCCACTGGCCAGCACCCGGGCGACATCCGGACCGGAGCGGATGCCGCTATCCATCATTACGGTGATTTGGTCGCCGAATTGGGGGGCGATAGTTTGCAAGGCTTTGACGGCCGATTGCCCCGCATCCAGCTGCCGGCCGCCGTGGTTGGAAACGATGATGCCGTCCAGTCCGAGCCGGACGGCCTTTTCGGCGTCGGCCGCGCTGGCCACCCCTTTAAGCACCAGTTTGCCCTTCCAGCGGTCGCGAATAGCCGCTACTCTATCTTCATCCAGCCTGCCAGAAAAGTTCTCGAGCATGAATCGCCCCAGCTGTTGGATGTTCATGCGCGGGGGCATATAGCGCTGCATGGTGGCGAAGCGCGGGAGGCCGTAGCGGAGGGTGTGGAGCGCCCAGCGTGGCTTGCCCAGCACCTGCAGCATATTGCGTAAGGTAATCTTCGGCGGCATGGCCAGCCGATTGCGGATTTCGCGGGGCCGGTACCCGAAGGTTGGCACGTCGCTCAGGATGACCAGCACTGGGTAGCCCGCCGCTTCCAGCCGGTCGAAGATATCATTGCGAATGTCGTCTTTGGCGGGATTGTACAGCTGAAACCAGGCCCGCCCCCCGGTGATTTCGCCAATGCGTTCTATACTGCTGGTGCTGACCGTACTCAAGATGAACGGGATATTGTGCCGGAAAGCGGCGCGGGCCAGGATTTCCGGGGCGTTGGGCCAGATAAGCCCCTGCAGGCCGAGTGGCGATACGCCGAAGGGAGCGTCGTATTCCTGGCCGAATAGCGTAGTCTTCAAATCGGAGCCGGCGTAGGGACTGAGGTAGTAGGGCCGCAGCTCGATCTCCCGGATATCGGCGGTATTGCGGTGGAGATTAACGTCTTCGTTGCAGCCGCCGTCGAGGTAGTCAAAAGCGAAGCGAGGAATGCGGGCC
>CAYWHT010000832.1:0-1675 GCA_964458135.1 uncultured Saprospiraceae bacterium
CTACTGAGGTAGTACACTGTGTAATAAGTAACTTTGCGTTTTGGCAGTGTCTTTTAGCAATAGACAAGGCGCGGGCGGGGAAGATAGTCATACCTGACCGACCCGCCGTCGCACTAGTGCTATGGCGGGCAAGATGAGGAAGGTAGTGCAGCACAAAATTTGGCGAGAACAGCTACAAGGATAAAATCTAAAAGAGCTTTCAGGGTTGAGGTTGAGCGGCTCAACCTCAACCCTGACCACTACTCTTTCTCGAACTTCGTCAATACACTATACCCCACCAATTTCCCTTTCTTATTATACGTCTCCGAGCGCACCATACCGATATCTTCGGCGTACCATTGGGTGGACTGCATCTCGTTTTTGACGAAAGAGAACTTGGTTTTCATGCTGTACGACATCTTGTAGCAATCAAAGGTGCCGGCCGGGGTTTCCAGGGTTTCTTTGGCTTCCACCTTGCGATCGGTCATATCCACCTTCATTTTCATGAGGTTCATGCCCCCACTGCCGAGGTTGATGGTGGTGGAAGCATCGGGAAGCTCTTGCCCCACGCTTAAATCAGCAGGAATGACCATACCTTCCTGCTCGATATCGATTTCGGCCGACGCATCTCCTTCCGCTTCTTTGCCCTGCATCATTTCGGTTGGAATAATGCCGGTCATGTCCATGTAAAAGGCGCCGTCTTTACATTTAACCTCGTAGTTGCCCGACTGGAGCTCCTTGCCTTTTTTATCCGTGACCGTGGTGCTTACGGTAGCCGAAATCCCTCCACCGTCAGTGGATTGGATATCGGATATCTCGTGCATTTGCGCACCTTCTACTTTATCCTTTTTGTTGTAGTTAGTGTACTCCATTTTCACCCCCTGCTTAAAAGGGAAGTAGGTACTGCAATCCTGTTGCGCCACAGCCGTCAGACCGCAGGCAATCGCCAGACAGAATAGAATGAATCGTCTCATCAGTATCGGTTTGTTGATTGAAAAATTAGCCAAGGTTACAGCTGGATAATAGAGGGTAAAGCAGGGTGTTAAGTGCCAGCAAAATACTGTGAAAATATCAAAGCCCAAAATTTGGCTGGGAAAGAAGGCGTGAAATTATCTGTCCGCCGTCGAACAACTCCGTCTGCCCCGTACAACTTGTCGCTCTCCCTGGGAGTTCTCCCTAAAAAGTTAAACCATCGACCACATGAGCACTTTCTTGAAAATCACCTTCTACGGCCTGGCTACTCTGCTATTGGCCTGTCAGCAACCGGATACGTCCGGCAATTCCGAAAAAGAATCGGGTCTTCATCCATCGGCGCCTACCACCGGCCGGAATTCCCCGTCAAACCAATCGGTTGAAAAAACCGCCGGACTTGCTGCCGAGCGACCCGAAAGCGATATCAATGCGCATTCTCTCGCCGCATCAGTTCCACCCAAACCCAACCCGGCCAATGCAGCTCCCGGGAAGCTCAATTCGGAATCGCCCTCTATCGATGCCGGCGCCGCCAAAACGCAGCAAGCGGCGCAACCGGAAACCGGCGCCGAGACTGCCTCTCCCGCCGCACCCGACCACGCCGCCTGGAATCGCCTGCTCCAGCAATACGTCAACGCCAAGGGCCAGGTCGATTATCGGGGATTTGTCAACGAAGTTGATCAATTGAATGCCTACCTGGAAACACTGGCCGGCAAGCCCGTTCAAG
>CAYWHT010000833.1:0-1672 GCA_964458135.1 uncultured Saprospiraceae bacterium
GATGAGCACTACAAGGCTCCCCAGGCTAATCGCCCAGCGCCATAGCAACGGTTTCCAGCTCAGCGCGCCCGGCGCTCGCCGCTGCCTGGCGGATTCGCTGCGTTTCAGGTAAATAATGAAACCGCTCAGGGAGAGAAAGCCGGAGCTCATGCCCAAAAGGAAATAGACCAGCTTTAGCGCAGTTCCGCCAAAGTCGCCGAAGTGAAGCGCCTCCTGGACGAAAAATAGTTTGCTGCCCCATCCCGCTTCCCGGATATCGTATTTCCATTTTGGGCGATAGTCTTTTTTATCGAGGACGACCTTTTGGCTGTAACGTTCATAAATGGCGCCGGGAACGTCTCCCGTTACTTGAACGGTGCGGCTGCCGTCGGAAGACGGTCGGATGGAATGAACGATCAGTTCGGGAAAATACCGGCGGGCGTAAAGGAGGGCGGAATCATAATTCAGGGCGTAGTTGCGATCCGCCTTTGCGTCGAGGGGAAAATCCTCGCCTTGATAACTATTAGGGCGTTCGATGGAGAGCCATTTTTGTAAAGACGGTTGTAACCCCAACCACCCCCCCGTAATGGCGATGACCAGGTTAAATGCCAGCGCCGAAATGCCAATTAGTTTGTGCCAATCGGCCATGTACAAACGCAGTTTTTTTCCGCGCAGCGTACCGAAGGCCTGGCGCTTCATAAAGCGCCCGTATATCCAAAAACCGCTAATAGTGGAGATCAATAAGGCAATGCCCGCCAACCCTACAATCTGACGGCCCCAGAAAACTTCGTATAATCGGACGTGAATATTTCGAAGAAAGTAGGCAAATGTTTCGTATTTGTTTCGCTCGCCAAGCAGCTCGCCCGAATAAGGGTCAATAAAGAATTCCTGTTGTATGGGAAAAAGGCGCCGTTCGTAATTGGTGAAACGCAAGATCCAGCTATCTTCAGGGCGTTCGGACATTTCAAGTTGAAAGAAATCGAGCCCGGGATGTGCTTTTTTGGTGCGCTCCACGACAGGGCTGATCGCTACCCGCTCCTTTCCGGGGGCTACCCGAAAAAGTTGGGGATTGAGCGCCCGGTCAATTTCCACTTTGAAGAGCACCAAAGCTCCCGTAACGCTAAGTATCGCAATAACCACTCCCCAATAAAAACCTACCCAATGGTGAATAGCCCAAATCTTCTTTTGCATGTAGCTTCAATTGTTGCCAGGATAAAACCGTTCGGGAAGAATACTTCGAATAGGAAAGTAGGACCCTTTCTTTATTTTTATTTAGACAAAAACTAAACTCGCAACAAAGGTACGCGCTGTAGGAGGAGGGGTGAATACCGTCTTTTAGTTAAAAAGTTACTACCAAAGGTTAGGTATATAGCTCACGAATGCCCGAAAACTACCCGCAACTCGTGATTTCCTGCCCGGTGGGAGTAGGCTACTTCAAAACCATAGCGCTCCGCAATACTTTTGACGATGGACAAACCCAGACCGAGGCTCTCCTCAGCGGAAGATTCCCGGCGAAAGCGCTGAAATAATTCGCCGGCAGCGCTCTGCAATACCGGCCCCGAATTGATAATCCGCAGCCGGTTTCCCTTTAAATGGATTTCGATAAAGCCCCGCTCGGTATTGTGGCGTATGGCATTTTGCACAAGGTTGGCGATCAATATTTCGGCCAGGGTCTCATTCATGCGGATGGTGG
>CAYWHT010000834.1:0-1667 GCA_964458135.1 uncultured Saprospiraceae bacterium
TTTTGAGCCTAGTCAAACAACTGCCAGAGGCTGACAAATTAAAACTCAGTGAAGCGTTATCCAAAGAATTGCTAGATAGCAAACTGACTCATCTTCTCGAAACTTTCAAGACTAATGAAATCTCCTTAGAAGAAATTACCCAAGAAGTCGAAACCGTAAGGACAGAAATTTATCGCCAGTAAATTGGCAATTCTTGTGCATTCTAATCCAGCGACATAGAAACCTAGTTTCTGGAAATTTGGCTATAATAGTAGTCACCCCCTTAGCCCCTCCTCAGCTTAAATCAGTTTAAGGATTAGTTGGCGTAAATTAAGTGCAATTAAAATCAATTACTAATCAGAAAGACTCATGCTGAACATACAACTAAACCCCGAAACCGAAGCCCGGTTAGTGGAAATTTTAGCCAGGGAAAAAACGACTAGCGATGAATTGATTAAACGCTTGGTTCAAGAACGTTGGTTGAGTTTACAATCCCGCAAGACTATTGTCGAAAGATTGGGCGGACATCCTGAACATCTATTAGAAGATGCGCCGCCTGATTTGTCCGAAAGGGCTAATCGCAAAAAGGCGATCGCTGACTATTTGAAAAAGAAACATCCTCAATACGATTTGCCATGACGTACCATCCTGTAATTTCAGATTAACCCTTACCCCGTTCTCAACATGACATTCACCACAGATACTCCTGTAACCTGGCAATACCTAGAAATTGATACTCAAAATCAGGCAACAATTGTCAATAGTCGCGTTTCAGTTACCCAACTGATTCAAGAAAAACACGCCCACGGGTGGAGTCCAGAAGAACTGCACTTTCAACACTCAGAAATCCCCCTTGCTGCCATTTACTCAGCCCTCAGTTATTACTACACCTATCAAACCCAAATTGATGCTCAAATCATTCAAGAAAAGGAAAAAATCCATACCCTGCAAGCCGATTTAATTAAAATGGGAGTGGGTCATCATACCGCCGACTTTAAACAGGCACTTCAGCACAAACGGCAGCAGCAAGGATGAAAATGGCAATCTCTTACTATTTCGATGCTCCAGTCCATCGAGCGATTAAAATTGGTTTATAACTGAGAGGGGTTGATGTTATGACCGCTTAAGAAGACAATAATAGTAGTGCTATTGATGAAATAATTTTGAGTCGTTCTGTGCAACTCAAGCGTCCTCTTGTAACCACCGATCGCGATTTTTTAGTTTTGGCTAAAAATTCTGTCGATCGAGGTAAAAACTTTGTAGGGATTTTCTTTTTAAGTCCGAAAATTTCCATTGGTTATGCAACAGAAGAATTAGAGTTTTATGCCAAACTTGGCGAATTGGTAGATTTCGCCAATCAAGTTATTTTTGTCTAATGTTAACCTGCTACCGCTTTATGGATTAGAGTAAAAGCAATGAACTTTGTTGTTTGCATCAAAAATACAGACTATCCAGCATCTCTAGAAGTTCGCAAGATTTATCAAGTCTTACCGGACTCAAAAGCGAATAGCCATCAAATGCTGCGAATCATTGATGAATCAGGGGAAGATTACCTCTACCCTACCTCCTATTTTATGCCCATTGAACTATCTGCGCCCCTCCAAAAGGCGATTCTAAGAGCTTCGTAGGTTAGAGCTAAGTAGGTTGGGTTGAGCTGGCGAAACCCAACAAGATCGCCGTGAAATATC
>CAYWHT010000835.1:0-1666 GCA_964458135.1 uncultured Saprospiraceae bacterium
GACTACAACTACCCGCTGGTGGCGTGGAGCCCAACCGGACAGGAACTGGCCATCCTGTACGAAAAACGCGATGTGGCTTATCTCATGCGTTACGATGTATTTACGGGTGAAAAGGTGCAGGAAAAGCTGTCGTCCCAGTTCCATCGCGTATACAGCATGGAGTACATCGACCCCATCCGGCTGGTGTTTTCGGGCACGGTCAACGGCTATTCCGATATCTTTACCTACGCCACCAACACCCGGCAAACGGAACGCATTACCCATGACTTTTGGGATGATCTCGACGCATCCGTCGTTACCGTCGATAGCACCAAAGGGATCTTGTTCGTCTCCAACCGCCCCGATTCCCTGCTGGAACGAGAAAGCCTGGACTCCATCCTGCCGTTGAATACCTTTGATGTGTTCTTCTATAATTTGGAGACGGAAAGCCAGGAGCTGGTAAGGGTGACGAATACGCCTTTCGCCAACGAGCGGCGCCCCGTAGCGGTGGATTCCACTTATTTTGCCTATCTCAGCGACGAAAGCGGCATCTACAACCGCCGGGTGGCCTACCTGGAGGATTACCTCCATCATTATGACCAAATCATTCGATTAAACGACGGGGAGGAAATCCGGATCCATATCGATTCCACCATGGAGTCACTCGACACTTCGCTGATCGACACTATCCTTATCGAGCCGGTGATCAAGAAGCGAGCAATCGCCCACGGGGTAACCAACTACCAACGCAATATTCGCAACCATCACACCGCACCCCGCGCCGGCAAACTGGTGGACATGGTGGTGGAAGACCAGCAATATCGCATTTATCGCTCGGACTTGAACCCCGACACCACCATTTACGCCCCACCAACGCGTTTCCGGCGCAACCGGAGCATCGTACTGGGAATTCCGCTGCCCCCGGTGGAGAAGGCCGTAAAGCCGGATAGCCTCCCGGCGACCGCCGACCAGATCAGGCTTCCGGGCGAACCTCAGATGGAGACGCCCATCGACACCAGCAACATCAATATCGAAAGCTATCTTTTCCAGAGTGAATTCGACGATCCGGAAGACCAGCCCGAAATCCGGAGCGAAAGCCCAGAAAAGGCCCAAGCAGAAGTCGAAGAGGAGGAGGAAGCGCCCATCGCATTACTGCGGGGCGTACAACCCAGTCTGACCACCTATTTGGACGATACCAACCGCTACCAGTTCCGGCCCGCGCGTATTACGCCCTACCGGCTGGAATTCCGCACCGATTACGTAACGACTCGCCTGGATAACAGCCTCCTCTTCGAGGGGCTGGAGACCTTTGCGGCCAACCCCAATGACCCTTTCTCCAACCCGCCCCCCGGCATCTTGCTGAAAGCCAATTTTAAAGACTTATTTGAAGACTACGAGCTGGAAGGGGGTGTCCGGGTGCCCACTACTTTCGATGGCACCGAGTACTTCCTCGTCATGAAGGATAAGAAACAACGCCTGGATAAGAAATACGCCGTATATCTCAAAAACGAGCGCTTTTCGGAAGATGGCCGGTCTGTTCTGCCGAATGTGCCCAATCGTCGTGAAGTCAATATCCTGCTGGGCCAAATGGGGGTAAGGTATCCGCTCGATATATTCCGCAGCCTGCGGGCCACTTTCACCCTGCGGCGCGATCGCATCACCCAATTGGCGACCGAAAGGCCGACCC
>CAYWHT010000836.1:0-1660 GCA_964458135.1 uncultured Saprospiraceae bacterium
ATCCACCACCCTTGCCAGGCGATATCGGACATGATCAGTTGGTCGGTATTCGCCAGATCGATGGGGTGGGCGGAGTTCGCCAGCTTATAAGCAATAAATATATAGATCACCATCCCCGCAAAAGTGGCCGCAAGCGTACCCAATGGAATGGAATGACTCGGGTTGCGCAGATCCCCCGACAGGCCTACGCCGGCCGTCATTCCCGTAAAGGCGGGAAAGATGATGGCGAAAACGGCAAAAAAGCTTAACGCTTCCGGCACGGTACGGCGATCTTCCCGTTCCTCTTCGGCGGGTCGCAACTGCGGTACATTGGGGTTGGTCTCTTGTGGAATGCTATCCGCTAAAGTAAAATCCGCGGGTTGGGGCTCTTCAACTTCCTGATACTGACTGATATTGGCTAGTGGGTCAAGGGGCTGGGTGCGCCCGTAATCCGTCTGTCCGGCAAAGAAGGCAACCAGGGATAAAAAAAGCGTAACCACCACGACGTAAAGGGTTTTAACACCTAAATCGGCTCCTTTGACGAGCACGATCACCGTCAGCAACAATAGCGCGGGTATGCTAATGGTCTGCTTTTGGGTGAGCAACCAATTCAGCGTCGGGTTAAGGTCGTAATGGTATAGTACATAATCGATGAGCGGATTAAAAGCCTCGGCAAAAGCAATGATATAGAAGGCTACGCTAATCGCCTGGGAGAAAAACAAAGCAATGCCGATGGAAGAGCCCGTCACCAAACCAAAAGAGCGCGACATGATAAAGTATTCTCCACCGCCTTCGACTTTTTGGTTGGTGGCAATTTCCGCGATGGCCATCGCAGTGGGTATGGTGACGGCATGACCGATCAGGACGATGGCCACGGTACCCAACAATCCTACCTGACCTACCGCAAAACCGAATCGCAAAAACATCACGGCTCCCAGTATAGTCGAAATGGCGGTAAAGAAGACGGGCGCCGTGCCAAATTTTCGGGCCTCGCGATTCATATTCATGCTTTGATGACGGTTTTGCGGGAAAATACACAAAATCCTCCGCCCCTCGCGGAGCTTGTGCTATCTTACCGGGCCAAGATAGCAATATGAACCCACGACCGCATCTGTTTTCCACGCCCTGGCCCAGAATTTTGGGTTACCTGACGTTGCTGTTGCTTTGTGTGTTTTCCCAGCTCTTTTACCGGGAGCGCATGTTGTTTGCCGACCTACCTTTTCAGTCCTTTTTACTCCTCAATTCCGGCACCTACCAAATCATGGTCAACCGCTTCGGCGTGGTCATCGTACAAACTCTACCGCTGATCGCCCTGAAGTTGGGCGCCGGCCTCGAGCTTTTCTTGCGGTTGTACTCCCTGGCCTTTCCCTTGTTCTTTTTATTCGTATACTGGCTGATGGTGCGGGTCTTGCGGCACGAATGGATGGGGCTGGTATTGGTGGCGGTTTGTACTCTGATCGTGTATGATTCCTTTTACTGGGCGGTATCGGAGCAGCGTCAAGGGCTGGCGGTCGTCCTGCTTTACTTTGCTTTTTTACAGCGCTTTGCGGGGCTGCGTAAGCCGTTGGTTTTGCTGATCGCGCTGGCCGGAATTCCGGTCATTGTTTTTTATCATCCGCTGCTTTTTATTCCCTTTTTATTTTTATGGGTTTTCATCTGGTTGTTTGATCCTTCGCTTCGC
>CAYWHT010000837.1:0-1655 GCA_964458135.1 uncultured Saprospiraceae bacterium
CGAAAAAATAGCGGCGTCATATTTTCACAAATCTCATGTTGTCAGACTATAGTAGAGTTGATCCAGCGCTGGATTAACTTTTCCCCAAGAGTTTGCGCAATCAACCCCACGATTTGTCTTGCCCCCAACACGAAGGGAGTTGGGTGAAGGACGCGTCGTGGCTTGAGATAAGGTCATCGTTTTGAACGGCCGTCGACCTCAAGTCGATGGGTGGGCAAAAAGATCGTCTGCATCTGTAATATAGTTTTAAACCAAAAACCGATTCCACACATGAGAATGCAACTGTCCATCCTCCTGACCTTGCTATGCCTGGTCGGATACGCCCAGAAGACGATACAGCCCCGTCAACTGGTTTCCGACGCTCACCGGCAGGGTAAAACATTCCAAACCGTATCCATTTTTGAGCCGGAATTGCAAAAGCGCGAAGTTTCGGAAGCTTTGCAGCGTGAGGTCGGCGCTTACGATCTATTGCGGCTGCGTTCGCGTCAGCTCGGTGAATTGTTGAGCGACGCGCCGGAAACACTGGAAGTACCCATTCCCCGGGCGAGTCGTTCTCCGATGACCGTCGAACTCATCAAAGTCAATCCCTTTGCGTCCGGTTTTGTCGTTCGCGAAAGCGGGGTGGAAGCTCCGGTGGAGGTCAGGCGCGGCCTGCATTATCGGGGGGTGATCCAGGGAGCGTCCGGCTCCTCCGTGGTGGCGCTCAGTTTTTTCGAGGAGGAAGTGATGGGGGTAATCAGTTCGGAAAAGCTGGGCAACCTCGTCATCGGAAAAATGTCCGGCCGGGAGTGGCAAGGTGAACACATCCTGTACCAGGATGATACCTTCCTGCAACGCCAGGAAATGTACTGCGGCACCCCCGACAGCGGCGAGGGGTACCGGGCGGAGGAGCTGCGGCCGTCGGCCGCCGCCCGCAGCCTTGATGATTGCGTGGGAATCTATTTCGAAGTCGATCATGACATCTTCAATGACAAAGGAGGCACCAACGGGGCGGTCAATTACGTCAGCGGCATCTTCAACGAGGTAGCCACCCTGTACGCCGCCGAGGACATTAATATCGAGATCTCCGAAATTTTTGTTTGGAGCGATCCCAGCCCCTATTCCGGTTCCAGCAGTTCTCAATTGCTTAACCAGTTCCAATCTTTCCGCAATAATTTTAACGGCGATTTGGCGCAGTTGCTTTCCTACCAGGCCAGTGGGGGTATTGCGGTAGTTAACGGGCTGTGTAAAAGCAATCCCGCTTTCCGGATGAGTTTCAGCAGCATTGGTTCCTCCTATAATCCGGTGCCTTCTTACTCCTTCACCGTCATGGTGGTGGCTCACGAATTCGGGCACCTGTTCGGCTCCCAACATACCCACGCCTGCGTTTGGAATGGCAATAACACCGCCATCGACGGTTGCGCCGGTTTTACGGAAGGCGGTTGCCCAAACCCCGGCGTACCCTCCAATGGCGGCACGATCATGTCTTATTGTCACCTCACCAGCTCCGGGATCAATTTCTCCAAAGGGTTTGGCACGCAACCCGGTAACTTGATTCGCAATCGTACTGCCAACGCCTCTTGCCTGCAGGCCTGCTCCGACGACGGCGGCGGTAATGACGACGGCAACGGCGGCGACAATAACTGCACCGGTGACGAACTTAGGCTGAATATCGT
>CAYWHT010000838.1:0-1653 GCA_964458135.1 uncultured Saprospiraceae bacterium
AAGCTAAAAAGAGCAAGTCAGAATTCACAAATTTTGGGTTGTCAGACTATAAAAACTACAAACTACGAAAACTTCATTTTTTCGCCTTTGTATTTTTCTTTTTGCATTTGGCCGTGGCGTGGCCGCCCGTTGATTCAAAGCCTGGCGGTCGCCCATGCCAGAGCGGCACTTTCCACTATTTTTACCCGGCAGATGCAGGAGGACGGGCACTATTCCTGCCTGCCCTCCGGGAGGCGGGCCTACCGGCAGGCAGGCACCATCCACCTCAAGCCAAATGGGAGAAATCAAGCCATCCCACATGAAAATCAAAAAATATTTGCTTTACGGCTTACTGTTCTGCGCTTTGCCGGTAAGGTCGCAGACCGATTCTCTGCCGCCCGCATTTCAGTTGTTGCGGGCGGAGGAGAACTGGAAGGGTTTTGCGGCTTCGGCCGATCAGCCGTTTTTTCTGGACCGGATTAAATATCTCGATCTTGGCCGAAGGGATGGGGCTTACCTGACCCTGGGTGGAAATATTCGGTCTGAATTTCAATACCGAAATAATGAAGGTTGGATAAAAAGCCAAGACGACGGCGCCCTGTTTCAACGGGTCATGTGGCATGCGGATTGGCGTATAACATCGCGCTTGCGTTTTTTTACTCAATTTAAAACCGGATTGACGGCCGGCCGGGCCGGGCCGGAATTGCCGTTGGATAAAGATCTGCTTGGAGTGCACCAAGCCTTCTTGGGGTGGCGATCGACCGATGGGAAGACGGTATTGCGCTTTGGGCGCCAGGAATTGGTGTACGGTTCAGGCCGGCTGATCAGCATCCGTGAGGGCACCAATATCCGGCAGTCGTTTGAGGGCTTGAAGTTCATTCGTAAGAGTGAGCGTGGCCGGTTAGACCTCCTATTCTTCCTTTACAACCCGGTGCGCACCGGGTTATTGGACAACCGGCCTTCTACCGATCAAATGTTATGGGGCGGTTATTATGTTTGGAGTCTGCCGGGCTCGGCAGATCAAAACCTGGATATTTATTACCTGGGTGTGCGCAACGAACAAATGCAATTTGACGACGGAGCGGGGCGGGAAAATCGCCACTCTCTCGGCCTGCGGCACTGGGGCAAGTGGGGGCGATTGTCTTACAACTCGGAGGCCGTTATTCAGTTCGGCAGCCTGGAGGAACAAAGCATCCGAGCCTGGACGCAGACCCGCTCCCCGCAAAAGGAAGTATGCGGGGGCTAGTTCCCCGAGCCAGACGCTCGTCGGTTCTTCCTGATCCCCCAAGTTTTTGTGGGATGTGGCAATTATTAGTACTTTTTCCATAATATCTTTAGGTTTATGCTATCCGGCAGTTAGGTTTCGGTTGCCGCTGAGCGTACCGTTTGCGGTAGGAAGCCGGTGTGATGCGGGTTCTTTTTTTGAATAGCGCCACAAAGTAAGAGGCCTGTTCAAACCCCATCCGGTAAGCAATTTCACCGACCGGCAGCCGGGTCTGCCCGGGATCGCATCAAAGAAGAGGCGGGAAGGGTAAACTTCTCGTCCTGGCGGGGACTCAGCTTGGTAAATGAATTCAAGAAAGTAGCCCCGCCAGGACTCCCTTCCCGCCCGGGATCGTATCAAAGAAGAGGCGGGAAGGGTAAACTTCTCGTCCTGGCGGGGACTCAGCTTGG
>CAYWHT010000839.1:0-1652 GCA_964458135.1 uncultured Saprospiraceae bacterium
CGCAGCAAGGCGGAACTCCGAGGAGCGAAGCGACGATCAGCGAAGCTAAAAAGACCAAGTCAGAATTCACAAATTTTGGGTTGTCAGACTATAGTTGCCGAGGTGCTACCGCCAGCGCACCGCCCAGCGGGCGCGGGTGAAGGGGCTCCAGATACGCAGACTCCATACCGCGCCCATTCCTACGAGGGCCGCGCAAGCTAAGAGGATAGGTTCGAAACCCAGACCTACATCCAGCAAAAGCCCGAAAGTGATGGGCCCCAAAGCTGTACTAAAGACCATGACCGTGGCGAAAAAACTGCGCACCGCCCCGATGCTAGCGGTACCGTAAATTTCCGCCAGCAGGGCATTTTTGATGGTGCTTCCCGAACCGTTGGACAGCCCCAGCAAAAATAAGGCTGCGGGGTAGATGAGCCGAAAGTCGAAAGAAGCCAACAGGCACAATCCCCCGACGTAGGGCAGCAAAAAAAAGGGAAATACCTGCCGCGCCGTTAAGCGATCGACCAGGGGCCCGGCCGCCAGCATTGACAGGGCGCTACCCCCCGCAAAGGCGGCCAGCGACCCAGCCACCCAGCTAGCTTCCCAGCCTTTGCTCGCCCCCAACTGCACCTGGAAAAACAGAATGGCCGTATTGAGAAAGCCCAACAGAAATACCGCCGGCACGATAACCCAAAATGCGCGGGTACGCAGCAGCCGCAGGGGATTGCGTATATTTTTTCGCGGATCGCCCGACGCTGACGCCACTTCCAGGTGGGGATGGGTCACGCGCCGGTCAAAAGTGCGTTGCAATCCCCAAATCAGGGGAATCACCAACACCGCTAAAGCCAGCGCCGAGAATTGCAGCCCGCTCCGCCAGCCCGTCGCACCGATTAAAAAGGCCATCAACAAGGGCAGGATAGCCTCGCCCAAAGAGTGGCCAACCGTGGCGATCCCGATCGCCTTGCCCCGGTTCGCCTCAAAAGCCCGCGCCATCGTGGAAATGGAAGTGTGACTCATCAGCCCCTGCCCGAACAACCGCAAACCGTAAAATCCCAGCAACACCACCGCCGGGTGCGGCGCCGCCGACAACAATAACAGGGCAAACAACAATCCGGTCAATACCCCAAGGGTGAAACGCCGCAGCGACCAAACATCTACGTAACGCCCCACCCAGGGCAAAGTGAAGGCGCTCCCCAAAGTCGCCGCCGCGTACAACGAGCTCAGCTGCGTATTGGTCAGCGAAAAAGCCGCGCCAATTTCAGGCACGTAAAGCGAAACCAGGAAAGTCTGCCCGAAGCTGGAAAAGAAGGTCAACAGCAATCCGAAGAAGAGCAATCGGTTGTTTTGGAGCAGGAATCGGATAAATGCTTGCATCAGCAGAAATCGGTATTTGGCTAATGAAAGCGCAAAAGTAGGGGGAATTGGGGCGAAATTCAAGTGGATCAAAAAAAGGAGGTGGGTGGATGTGATGGTGCGTTGATTGGCATCCATACATCCAAGGAGCAAGGGGTACTAACCCGGATTATGCATGAGTTTTTCGTAGTCAGCGGCGCAAGTGGTTGCCAGGCCTGCTCTCTGGCAGGAATGAGCCGCGCAGGCGTATCCCTGGATACGTTGAGCGGCGAAGGACGAGGACGGCCAGGAATGGCGCCGCGTAATAGATCAATTCATGCATC
>CAYWHT010000840.1:0-1652 GCA_964458135.1 uncultured Saprospiraceae bacterium
AGGGATTATGCAAAATATAGGTCCCGGCTTTTATGGCTTAGGGATAAGCCGGGTATTTGGATATGGGGATTGTAGGTTAGAAAAACAGCAGCTCCAAAAGACAGATCACTGTATTTTTACCGCATACTTTAGGGTGGCGTAGCCCCTGCGCCCCTGTTCGTCTTGCACGGCGACTTCGATGCGGAATTCCCCCATTGCGTCGGATTGAAAATATTCGAATTGTCCCTGGCCGGCTTGATTGATGGTTATAGCGGGCGACCAAAACAGTTGGGGCCGAAAAAAGGGCTGCTGTTGGTTGGCCTCGGTCGGACGGAAAGCTGGAAAAGCGGCCTCCCGTTGGATGCCGGAAAAGCGATAAACATTTTGCGCATCGGCATCGGGAAGCGGTATATCGGCGCTTTTGAGCTGAATTCTGGTAATTCCGTTATTTCCGAATACTTTGAATGGCTCCCGTCGTTCATCAGGCCGATAAAACAACTGGACTTTTTCGATATTTTGAAGGTCCAGTTTGCCGACAAAATCGGCATTGCGCGTCATTTGCCGGTTGACGATGAAGGTGGGCCGTCCGTTGAGTCGAGTATCCCCTCTGCTGTCGCGGGGATTGTACATTTGGGCGGTATAGCGATTATTTTTGCGATCTTCCTGAAATCGCAGGGGCGTCAGTATTTCCTGAAAGAAGGTGGCCAGGTTTTCAAAATCTTCGTATTCATCGATGATGAATTCGCGATTGGGAAGCAGTTCCTGGACATTGAGCTGTTGTGGAGCGGGGGCCAGTTCGAATTCCAATTTACCGTAGTACTGGAAAATCTTTTTGCGTTGCCGGCTGCGTTCCAGGTACTCCAATAAGCCGGGTGTAACGGGGGGCGCCTGGGTAATCGGCTCCAGCCGAAGGCGAAAATCGCGGGTGATGATATCCTCTACTTCCTTATCGTATCCGATAAATTGAATCGTTTTCTCTCCGGTATAATCCGGTAATTCCAGCAGGGTAAGCCCATCCTCGCCGGCCCCGTTGGCGTAAAACATGCGGTTCTCCATTCCCGACCAGGCCCCGATTACGATGGCCGAACGCGGATTTCCTTCCTCATCCACGACCATGGCCCGCTCAAAAAGACTGGACTTCAAAGATCCCGGGTCAATTTCCCGCGCTACGCCCGCAGCCCGCCATCCGGTGTAGGGGCCCAGCGCGGGTTGCGCCAGACTCCAGTTGGTGACGGCAACCGAAGCTTCGGCATCCACTGGATTGCCCGCCTGATCGGTCACCCGGATCAATACGGACACGGGCGCCCTCGGTCCGCTAATTTGGCTTTCCGTGCGTAAGGACACCTCCAGGGCCCCAGGTAAGTCTGGCTGCGGTTTTTTAACTCCCGCCAATTCTTGGATCTCCGCTTGCAACCGCTCGATATCATTGTCATTATAAATGGGAAGGACACGCTCGCCAATCTCCACAACCGACGCATCCTCTTTCTGCATACCCCAGAATACCAAGCGGTAAAATCCCGTTTCTACATCGAAGGGAATTTTATAGTACCCGTTTACGCTCCCGCCCGATGCCGTCTTGTGAAACACGTAATCCATTTCCTGGCCATTGGGATCGATCACGGAGGCTCTCAACGCGGCCTCTTCACCCTTAAATGATGCAGGTAGGTAAAGCT
>CAYWHT010000841.1:0-1644 GCA_964458135.1 uncultured Saprospiraceae bacterium
GAGGAAGGTCGTGAAGAGGAAGTGGTTACCCGTCTGGCCCGCGTGGGTTACGACCATACGCTGGGCTACCTGAAAGGCGGAATAGAAGCCTGGAAAGCCGCCGGTAAGGAGGTGGATCAAATTGAATCCATCCCGGTAGCGGCCTTTATCCAACGGCAGCGAGACGGCCAGGCGCCCCACGTCCTCGACGTGCGCAAGCCTACCGAATTCCTGTCGCAGCACCTCATCGAGGCCGAAAACTTCCCGCTCGATTTCATCAACGCCAATATGGACAAGCTGAATCGCCAGGAGACCTATTACTTGCACTGTAAGGGCGGGTACCGCTCCATGATTACGGCCTCCATCCTCAAGTCGCGCGGCTTTGAAAACATCGTCGACATCCAGGGCGGCTGGAACGAGCTCGAGCCTTCCGAGGCCGCCAAGACGGAATACGTTTGCCCGACGACGATCCCGCAGGAGGAAATCGACGCGATGGTGGAGCGGGTGGCTTAGGGTTTCCCTACCAAAAAATAATGCATCCGGCAAGCCCTGGGGAATCGGTGGAAAACCGTTTCCCGGGGCTTTGTTTTGCCATGGCTGCTGCTCGGAGCGCTACCTTCAGTGAGCTCCGCAATGCGCTAGCCCGGCGGCCGATGCTGGGATCGGGGAGATTTTAACGCTTGGTGCTTCTTATTCCCGTACCGGAGCTATACCGAGGGCCCAACATGAGTAGCCCCGCCTGAAATGCGGGGGGGCAGAATAGGTCAGTTTGGCCAACCACAAAGGGGTTGAATAAACTTGCGCCGAAGCCACTAGTGCTTCGCGGACTCGGAGGCCCCCGTTACAGCCCCTTCACCATCATCCCTCCATCCACCACCACGTTCTGCCCGGTGATATACGAAGCCTTATCCATTGCCAGGAAGGCAATCGCCGCCGCTACTTCTTCCGCTTCGGCGACGCGGCCGAGCGGAGTGGCCGCTTCGATCCCGCGCAGGCGGTCGGGTTGGGAGAGGACGGGGTCGGTCAGCGGGGTGCGGGTGTACCAGGGCGATACGGCATTGACGCGGATGCCCTCCGCCCCCCATTCCGCGGCGAGGTGGCGGGTCATCTGCAGCATGGCGGCTTTGGTCATGCCGTAGGGGGCGCCGCTGCGTACGTCGACCAGTCCGGCGACGGAAGCCACGTTGATGACCACTGGGTAATTGCCCTCCCGGAGTTGTGGGTACAAGCCGCGCGTAAGCTCGAAGGCGCTGCGCAGGTTGGTGTCGAGGATTTGCTCGACCTCCTCGCTATCGTATTCGGTAACGCTTTTGCGGATGTTGAAGCCCACGTTGTTGACCAGCACATCGAGCGCGGGCCATTGCTCGCGTACGGCGGCGATCACCTTTTCGCGTTCGGCCTTCTGACTCAGATCGGCCGCCAGGCCGTAGACCGGACTCCACTGGCCGAGGCGCTTGAGCTGCTGGTCGACATCGCCGGCGGTGCGGGCGACAATCATCAACTCGGCGCCCAACTGGGCCATTTCTTCGGCGGCGGCCAGGCCGATGCCCTTGGTGGCGCCGGTGATGAGGATGCGCTTTTGATGGAGATTCCAGGGTTTCATGGGGGGGAAGATAGGGAATTTTGACCGGGATTGCCAGGATGACCGGGATTGCCAGGATGACC
>CAYWHT010000842.1:0-1640 GCA_964458135.1 uncultured Saprospiraceae bacterium
GGGGCACACTGGCCTTGATGTTGATATCCATGCCGCCACCAAGATTGTGGGTGCCACCGATAGTCAGCGGAATCTCCTCGACGTTGACATCAAACTCGCGCAGTTCCATGGCGCCGTCCTTCACTTCAAACCAGTTGCGCGAATCCTGAATCTGAATTCGCTCGGTGAATTCTTTGATGCGCAGCTTTTGCCCAATCCGTTGCAAAGGCTCCAGGCCTTCCACTACTGCATTGACGGTTTCCAACACCCCTTTGGCGTCGAGGGTGTTCAGGTTGGGAAGCAAATCGGAGGTGAGGGTGCCGTCCATGATCAGACTAGTGTTGAATTTTCCCTCCAGGAAACGACCCACCGGCGCCAAAATGCGGAAGGTGTTCAAGGTGTTGAAAGCCTCCTGGAAGTTGATGCTTTCCATATCGTATTTGAAATTGAAAGCCGGATTGGCGGCGTCCTGGGTGTCGTAGCTACCCATTAACTTCATGATGCCGCCCAGCGTTTGGGTCTGTACGTCTTCCAGGGTAACGGCCTGATTGGCAATATCCAGGGCGCCGTTGAGCTCTTTGAGCCGCCAGTTGTCGTAACGCACTTCGTTGGCCCGGGCGTTAATTTTGAGGTCGATATTGGCCGGGACGACGTAGGGGTTCAGGTCGGAAGCGGTTTCGTCATCCGGGCTACCGGCGGGAGTTGCTTCGGTTGTTTCCCCGGTTTCGGCTACCATAAATTGATTCAGATCGAGGTATTCGGAACGGATATTGAGTTCTCCGCCCAGCGTTTCGCCGGCCAGGGCGTAATCTACTACATTGGTCAGGGCGCCGGAAGCCGCAACATCGCTGTCGCCGATCTCCATACTGGCTCGCTCGATTTCCAGGCGATCGGCGGTGAGGCGGCCTACGGCCACGGTGTTGCGGATGTCGTAGTCTTCGTAGAGGATCTGGTCGAGCCGGGCGTCCAGGGCAAAGTCGTAGCGATCGAAGGCGGGCGCGGCGGTGGCGGCCGGTTCGCCTTCCGATTCCGTACTGACGGCTACCGGCGCGGGTTCCGGGCTCGCGGTGGCGGCGCTTATCCATTCGTTGGCGTCAAACTTATTAGACCGTACCTCTAGAGCCCCCTTCATGCTGTGCTGGGGAGAAAAGTAGGCTAAGATGTTATCGATTCGGCCGGTAGCCCGCAGATCACTACTGCCGAGCAGTGCGTCAAATTCCTGTAACGCGACGTACTGGGGCGAAAAATTCATCCGGGCCTTTTTGATTTGTACGGGAGGCAGGTCAGCGCTCCGGTAATTCAGGCCTTCCACTTGCAAGTTGCCCGCCATGTCTACCCGCTCGTATTGCCCCTTATCGATGTAGGACATTTTGGTTTTGGCCCGCAAATCGGAGGTGATGGCGCCGTTAAGCGATTCGACGCCCTCCATGGGAAAAGCCCGGCTGAGTTCTTGCAGGTTGAGCCGGCCGTCGACTTGCGCGGCGATATCGGGGTCGGAGATAGGCGTGCGCAACCGCAGGCTGGCGGCAATGGGGTTATTGCCAATCTTCATGTTGAAGCGAGAAACATCGATCTCCATATCGTCCAGGTCGCTACTCGGGCTGCTGATATTGGCCTGAGTTTGTACGTCATTAATGCCCAGCGGAAGATCAGGGTATTGT
>CAYWHT010000843.1:0-1630 GCA_964458135.1 uncultured Saprospiraceae bacterium
CCGAAAAAATAGCGGCGTCATATTTTCACAAATCCTGAGTTGTCAGACTATAGAAAAACAAAACGGATTGGCATGAAGAAAAAGCTATGGTTACTCCTCCTGTCGGGGCTATTCTTCTTACCGACAAGCAACATTGCGCAAGAAAAGGAGTCCTCCTTCTCTACCGAGGAACAAAAAGTCGTCGATCAATTGGTCAGGCGCCGCGAAGCGCGCGAAGACAAAAGCTCGGGCCACGCTTGCGGGCACCATCTTTTTGGGACGGGCTCCACGGCCGCCGCCATTGCGGTAAAAGATTGGTCGGAGCGCCGCGGCGAGGACTTTGAATACGAATCCCTCTAGGGTGACCGGGAGCCGGCGCTCGATTATATGAAACAGTAAGCCGGTGATCCATTGTCTGATAACCAAAACCAATGAATTAAATCGTGGACATTAAATTAGGATGCAACTACTCCCAGCCTCTACTGGAACTTCTGGAGGAAGAAGATACGCCGCTCGACTTTATCAAACTTTCCGTAGAGCAAGATTTTGAAGAACAACACCGAAAGGCTAACCCCTTCCTGCCGGGACTCGTACACTTTTTGCCTAATGCAGCCTGGCCATTGGAGAAACTAAAAGCAGTAGATTGGGAGTGGCACAATGATTGCTTGCTCCGAGCCGGCAGCCCGCATGTCGGTCTACATATTTCCCATCCTATGGGTGATCAACATGGACCCGGTGCGCTGGAACGGGAAATGTACCGGATTGCCGGTAATCTATAGTCTAACAACGCAAGATTTGTGAATTCTGACTTGCTCTTTTTCCGCCTGGCTGCGTTGAAAAGCCTCAATGTAGCCCCGGCTATATTTACGTTTTTCGCCTTGCCAGCCGAAAAAATAGCGGCGTCATATTTTCACAAATCTCATGTTGTCAGACTATAATCTTTGTACGGAGCCGGATAGATGTCCCATTACTTATTGAAAACAGCCCCTTCCGGCTGGAAAGCGCCATTCCGCGCATCACCATTGAACCGGAATTCATTCGAAGACTCATGGAAACGGCCGGAGTTGGTTTACTGCTGGACCTCAGCCATGCCCGCTGTACCGCCTACCATGCTCAAACCGACATCTATCGCTACCTTACGGCCCTTCCACTCGACGGGGTGCGGGAAATACACACCAACGGGCCACGCCTGCAAAAGAGAACCGGCCTTACGGATCTGCACTATTCCATGCAAGAGGTAGATTACCAACTATTAGACTGGGTTTTGAAACGCACCACGGCCTCTATTGTTACGCTCGAATACGGAGGTACGGGAAGCAAATACGAAACCCCCGAACGAAACGACAAAGACGCGCTACGAGCACAGTTACAACGATTACACCAACTTCGGACCCAGCAACCTATCCAAACCATCTCGAAATAAATTTAATGGAATCCGTGGATTTTTGAATTATCAACGCTTCAAGTGTTTTGATTATTCTGTCTGGAAAATTCCAAAAATGTTACCCCCATCAAGGAATAAATCTTTTAAAAGTGGATGCCATAAGCAGATTCCCCTGGTAGGCGCGAGGCGGGAGAGGAAGTAGCTAGTGCCTCGGGCACTAAGCAATTCGATTGGAAGGATGGGTTGTAGCTCCGTAGGAGCGTCAGG
>CAYWHT010000844.1:0-1624 GCA_964458135.1 uncultured Saprospiraceae bacterium
GTGAGGAATTGTTTGATGCTATCGACGACGTCTTCGCCGGCCTGGTGTTCGGTTTGGAAATCGTAGGTAAGGTTAGAGAGGGCCCGCTGGTAGCTTTCGGGCAGTTCGGCCCGGTCTTCGCCTTTTTCCAATTTGTGGAAAACGGTCAGTTCGGCATTGCGTTGTTGAATCAGTTCCACCAGAGGTTCCAGCAATGTGGGGTTGGGGAGTTCTCCTTTATCGATGGAGAGCACCACCTTGTCGATGGCGGGCTGCTCAGCTTCGGCCGGTACGATCAGGGTGGGGCAATAACACTTGTCCATGACGCCCATCGCCGTGCTGCCGAAGAGCAGCCCTTTGATGCCCTCGGGGCCTTCGGAGCTCATTACGATAAGGTCGAAGCCCCCTTTTTCGGCCAGGTCGGAGATGAGGGATACGGTTTTGCCCTGGGCAACGCGGATTTCCAGTTGGGTTTCCCCCTCTAACCAGGGTTCGTGTTCCTGTTTGATGTGTTCCAGCGCCTGTACGGACTCGCGCTGCATGATATCGTCAATGGTGGATTTAAACTTTTCGACCGCCTGGGTCTCTACCCCGTAAACGTTGTACAACAGAATATGGCTATCAAACAAATTGCCGATGGAGATCGCGTAACGGAGCGCCTTCTTGGAGGCTTCGCCCAGATCGGTAGGTACCAGGATTTTGCGCATGTTAGGTAAGGTTAGTTTTTTAATTGTTTAACAGCGAAAAAAGCACCCTGTTTGATCTGCTCATGCAAGAGGCTAAAGCAAACTATGATAAAAGTCACTAATCACCTCTGATGCAAATTATTGCCGCGTTCCCGGAATGGTGCTACCTTGCTGACCTATACTCGGTGTAGCAGCCATGATGCGGTAATAACTTTGCTAAACTCTGGATCCATGAAAAAGTACGTGGCTACGTTAATGGCCGTTCTGGGATTCAGCACCCTTCTTTTCGGCCAACAGGAAACGCTTTTGGGCGACGCCCAATTTGTCGGTGGTTTTGGCGGCCCCATCTTCGAATGGAGCACCGTCAATGACGATACCGGCCCCACCTTTGGAGGCGGCGGCGGCATCATCCTCGACGATTTTTTCATCGGCGGCTTTGGTCAGGGCGGGGCCTTCTCAGAATACCGCTCTGCGTTGGGCGGTCAAGACATCGGTTTCGGGTACGGAGGCCTTTGGATCGGGTATACCTATCCTTCCCTGCAGGTCGTGCATATTTACACCAGCCTGAAAATTGCCGGTGGCGGGGTCGTGCTTTCCGACTTTGACCGGGGCTTCGATTTCGATTTCATCAATGATGTGGATGCGTTCTTTGCGGTCATCCCCGAGGCCGGTGTGGAAATTAACCTGGTGGAATGGTTTCGCCTTACCCCTACGGTAGGCTACCGCTGGACGGAGGGCGTCAATCGCCTGGGAAATCTGAGCGATGAGGATTTCCGGTCGGTGGTGTTCGGGCTGACGTTGCGGTTTGGCGGGTTTGGGCACGGGAAGCGTTAGTGTTAGTTATAGGCTGACAACATGAGATTTGGGAAAATAGGACGCCGCTTTTTTTCGGCTGGCAAGTCTTGATCCCGACCGCAAGCGTCGGGGGCGAAAAACGCAGGTATAGCCGGGGCTAGATC
>CAYWHT010000845.1:0-1610 GCA_964458135.1 uncultured Saprospiraceae bacterium
GTTGTAGTCGGTCGCCTGGAAAGCGTTGCGAAAACCTTCTTTAAAGATGCGTTCCCGCTCGCCGGTGAGCAGATGGTGAATGTAAAGTTTGTATTTGCCGAACTGATTGGTGACGTAGACCAGCTTCTCGCCATCGGGGCTGAGTTTAAGTTGCGTGTAGGGCAGGTTGCGCTTGTTGCGAATCTCGATTTGCCGCCCCGCGACGGGCCGGCGTCGTTTTTCTTCGGCGAGGTAGCGCCGGCGGAAATACTGCTCCCAACTGTCGAGCACCACTTCGTAGGAAGTGCCCAGCACGTAGAGGAAGCCACTCTCGATGCTGCGGTTGATCCGGGTCAGGTACAAGAGATTGGAGACCGTGGAACGGCCAAAATTTTCGCCAATAAAATACCAGAGCGAATGACCCGCCAGCTTGGGGTGCTCTTCCGCCAGTTCCGTGAACCCCTCGAAGTCTTCGGAAAGCACCAAATCGCGCAATTGACCGTCTAGCTCCGTACTCCAGGGCTCGCCGACGTGGGCGACCAGGCCCTCTTTAAACCACTCGGGGAGATTGAGCGTAACGGCATTCTGCACAATTTCCTGCAAATTGGAGCCGAAGAGCATGGCGTTGAGATACACCGAAGCAATGCCTTTCCGGATCTGCTTGCGCAGGTGATGATGGCTGCCGTTGAAATAGATAAAGATCTTATTGCCCACGATCTTGGTCTCGCCGCTGGTATTGCGAAAGGCCTCGTTGCTACCGATATTGCTCTGCTTGATGTCGGTCAGATCGGTATAGACAATGATCTGTAATTTGTCATTGAGCCGGTGTTCGAGCACGTTCTGGATGCGGTTGAAATCGAATTCGGCGATCTGCACGGCCGCCTGACCGATTTCCCGCCCTTTGCCGTACCAGTACGTGATGAAATTATCACTCTCGTACTTGACCCACTCGTCGAAATCGTCGTGGTACTGCACGCGATTTTTTCCAAACTCCACTTGTTGAATGCCTTGTGACCAAAGGCCGGTGGATAGAAAGATGCAAAAGATAAAGGCGTAAATGAGTTTTTGCATGCGCTGCGCTTTATAGAACAGGCCATTTTCTGGCCGGGAGTTTTTTCGAATATTTTGTGGCTGAAAATAGGAGACATATTTTTGGAGGCTGGAGGATGCCTCGGAGAACGAAGCCTTTAAGCCCGTTCAATTATTCTACGTATTCTCCAATATAATCTTTTTCTTTAACCAGAACAATTAGATAAATACCTAAAGCATGGCGAATGTTGTCAAGCTAACATTTAATCCTTTCCAGGAGAACACCTATCTGGTTTACGATGAAAGCAAAGAGTGCATTATCTTTGACCCGGGCTGCTTTGACGCCGCGGAAAAAGAGACTTTGGTCAGCAAGGTTGCAACATTGCAATTAAAGCCGGTCCGGCTGATTAACACGCATTGCCACGTGGATCACATTTTTGGCAACCAGTTTGTCACGGAGCACTACGGCCTGCCTTTGGAAATCCACGAAAAAGAGTTGGCGGTGCTGATTTCGGCGCCCCAGGCCGCCATGATGTTTGGTATTCCGTTCCCGGAACCCTCGCCCCGGCCGGAGCATTTTATTGCGGAGGGCAGTGTCATCG
>CAYWHT010000846.1:0-1608 GCA_964458135.1 uncultured Saprospiraceae bacterium
CGGATAAAGGAAAAAGCGCTCCTAGAAAACCGACAGTTATTGATTGCTCATCGCTTAATTGGCCGAAGATCACCGGTGGCGTCGCGATTTGTTATTCTTGTAATCGCGGAAAATAAACTCGCCCAAACCATCCAGGCTGCTGTAAAAGGCTTTGCCGTTATTGGCCCGGGTAAACTGATCGACAAAACGCACCAGGTAAGGATCCCGGGCGATCATGAAGGTAGTCACCGGAACTTCCATTTTGCGGCAGCGCTGCGCCAGATTGAGCGTGCGCGTAACGATTTTACGATCCAGGCCGAAGCTGTTTTTATAGTACTTCTTACCTTTTTTGATGCAGGTTGGTTTACCGTCGGTGATCATAAAGATCTGCTTATTCGGGTTGCGCCGGCGGCGCAGCAGATCCATGGCCAGTTCGAGGCCTGCGACGGTATTGGTGTGGTAGGGACCGACTTGCAAGTAGGGCAAGTCTTTGATTTCGATGGGCCAGGCGTCGTTGCCGAAAACCAGGATATCCAGAGTATCTTTGGGGAAGCGGGTGGTGATGAATTCGGAAAGCGCCATAGCTACCCTTTTAGCGGGGGTGATGCGGTCTTCCCCGTAGAGAATCATGGAGTGCGAAATATCGATCATCAGCACCGTGCTCATCTGGCTTTGGTAGAAGGTTTCGTGCACTTCCAGATCTTCCTGGGTCAGTTGGAATTCGTCAATGCCGTTGTTGATTTGTGCGTTGCGCAGCGTTTCCGATACGGCCAGATTATCCAGCGGGTCACCGTATTCGTAGGGCTTGAGCTCGGAAGAAAATTCGTCTCCCCTGCCCATGGAATTGGTATTGTGATTTCCCCGTTTTGACTTTTTGAGTTGATCGAAAATATCATCCAGGGCTTTTTGGCGCAGGGAGATTTCCAGCTTGGCGGCCGGAGCGAAACCGGAAGCGCTGGTCTCTTCTTGCCGGAGGTACCCCTTGTCAATGAGGTCCTGCAGAAAGTCTCCCATTCCGTACTCCTCATCGGTCAATCCGTATTCGTTATCCAGCTCATTGAGCCAAGAAAGCGCTTCGTTGACATCGCCGGAGGTATACATCAGTAATTCCTGAAAGAGCTTGAGCAGCTTGTCGAAGGTGGAGCCTTCCTGTTGTTTATTGGGATCGAATTCAGAAAATCGCCAACCAATCATATGCTAAATTATGTGTTAACTTTCTCCTTAATACATTGCCAAAAAGGTAACAAACGGTGGACAGAAATGATTGCCCATGAGGCCAATCTTTTTTAGGGGAGGGTAAGGCGAGAAGAGCTTGCGCGCCGGAGTAATCACATGGCGCAGCACTCGGCCATCTTGAGATAATCGGGTCGGTCGGACGCCAATTTATGGATGAAGCTTTCTTTAATTTCTCCCTGAGAGATGACAAATATTCCCGGCATTTGAAATCCATCACCCAGCTGGGGACCGACGCCGTGCCCCTCGATTACGCCGGCCTGGAAACCACGGATCCAGGACTGCAGGCCGAACAATTGGGTAAATGTACCCTTCGTCAACCCGAAGGCCCGATAAAAGCGACAATCCGGATCACTAATGTGCGAAGCGCCTTCCAGCTCGTAGCGGTTAAAATAC
>CAYWHT010000847.1:0-1599 GCA_964458135.1 uncultured Saprospiraceae bacterium
CGCTAATTCTGATCGACGAAGTACAAAAAACGCCCGCCGTGCGTCAGCTATCAGAAGTACTATCCCGGCAGCAACAAGCCCTCAACCTGGCCGACTCCGACGACAACCAGCTGGCGTACCTGATCTCCGACTTCCAGCAAAACATCACTAACCTACAGACCTACCAGGACACGACCCTGGATATCAATCTGGTTCCCCTGCAGGCCGTGCAGGAAAACAACGTCAGCATCGATTCGGCCTGGTTTGAAGCGCCGGTGCAAATGCAAAACCAGAGCAATCAATTATTGGTCAAGATCGAAAACCTCGGGGAAACCGATGCCGAAAATATCCGTTTATCCATACGCTACGAAGGCCAGACCAAGCCGGTGGGCACGCTTACCGTTCCCGCCAATGGCTCCGTCACCGACACCGTCAACATTTCGGCTCTGCGCACCGGCTGGCACGAAGCGGAGCTTTCCATTACGGATTACCCCGTACAGTTTGATGACAACTACTATTTCACCTTCGAGGTGGCCGAGCAAATCAACGTGCTGGCCATCAATGGTTCGCAGCCCAATCGCTATTTGCAGGCCGCTTTCGGCGGCATGACTTATTTTCAGCTCAACAACCAGCCCAACCGCAACCTCGATTATTCGGCTTTCCCCAGCTACCAGATGATCATCCTCAACGAACTGGAAAATATCAGCTCGGGGCTGGCCTTCGAATTGAAACAATACGCCCAAAACGGCGGTAATTTGCTGGTATTTCCCGCTCCCAACGCCAATATCGATTCCTACCGGGAATTCCTTACGCCTTTTCCCGCCGATGAGCCTTTGGGCTTCGAGGAACAGGCCCGGCAAGTCGGGCAGGTCAATACCGAGGAATTCGTCTTCCGCGATGTATTCGAAAATCGCAACGCCAACCTGAAGTTGCCCGCCACCCAGGGCAATTACCGCATGCGCACCTACGAAAGCCGCAAGGCCGAACCCTTGCTCACCTACCGCAGCGGCGACGCCTTTCTAACCAAATACCGGATCAACGAGGGGCACCTGTATTGGTGTTCCGCTCCTCTCCAAACCGGCTATAACGATCTCGTTCAGAACGGCGAAATTTTTATCCCCATGCTCTACAAAATGGCCATCTCTTCGGCCCGCAAGCCCAAGATCGCCTACACCATCGGCGAAGACGAGGTCATCGAAGCCGACCATCAACCCACCAGCGCCGAAATCGTCTACAAATTGCGCGGCGCGGGAGGAGAATTCATTCCCGAACAGCGCGTCGTCGGGCCCAAAGTTTTCCTTGGCCTGGGCAAGCAGGTGCAAGAAGCCGGCTACTACGAATTGTTTCTCAACCCGGAGAAGCCGCTCGCCCGCTACGCCTTCAATTACGACCGCCAGGAATCTGACCTCACCTACTACAACAGCAACGACCTGGAAGATCGAACCGGCCCCAACTTCAACGTACTCCAAGTCTTAGACACCAGCGTGCTGACCGCCCGCATTGAGGAGCGCAGCCAGGGTGTCACCCTGTGGCGCTATTGCCTGATATTGGCGCTCGCCTTTTTGGCGGCGGAGGGGTTGATCTTGCGATTGTGGAAAGTGTGAACCCATTGCGGGTTTA
>CAYWHT010000848.1:0-1580 GCA_964458135.1 uncultured Saprospiraceae bacterium
GGGCTATCGTGCAGCCAGTCGACCGTAACATTGGGATACCGGTACTGGAAAGAGCGTTTGACGCGTTCCAGCCGCTGACGGTCGGTGGTGGAAAGAATCTGTATTCGCCATCCTTCAATAGTGGATTTGGCCTTATTTTGCTCGACGAATTCATTCATCATCGCGCCGATGGGCTCATCGACTTCTATCTTGATCTCCTGGGCGCCTAGGGGTAAACTTATCCCCAGAAAGAGCACCGCTATGCATAACATTCGAATCATAATCCTTTTGAATTTATTCGGTAGATCGATTTTAGGCCTGGAAAAAAAGTAGTTGGTGGAGAGACGGATGTGTGCGGGGGATTTTCGCAATTCCGTCATCACAGAAGCAATATCGCCACCCTCATCCTTTCACCATTTACTTTCTACGATTCACGCACGATCTGCACACTCGCCGAGGCCCCGATCCGCTGCGCTCCCGCTTCGATCATCCGCAGGGCGTCTTCGCGGGTGCGGATGCCGCCGGAAGCTTTCACCCGGATTTGCGGCGGCAATTGCTTCCGCAAATGCCGCACAATCTCCGGTTGGGCGCCCTGGCCATTGAAGCCCGTAGAAGTTTTAACGAAATCGGGCTGCTCTTTGGTGCAAATTTCCATCAGTCGATCTATTTCTTCACCGTCTAACAGGCCGGTTTCCAGTATTACTTTAATTGCCTTGCCCTTGATGTGGGCCGCAGTAGTCATACTGCTGATGTCGTTCTTGACGTAGTTCCAATTGCCGCTCTTCAGCGCGCACAAGTTGATCACCACATCCAATTCGACCGCGCCTTCGTCTATCGCACGTTTGATCTCTTCGATTTTGGCCGAAGTAGTGGAGTAGCCCATCGGAAAACCGATGACGGTAGCCACTTTTACGGAGGTCTCCTGGAGCCATTTGTGCGCGCGCGCCACGTGATAGGGAGGTACACAGACGGCGTAAAAGTCGTGCTTTAGCGCTTCATCACACAGTTGCCGGATTTGTTCGCTACTACAATCCGCATGTAAAACCGTGTGATCGATTAAACTGGGAAGGGTCATGGAATTATGTTGAAAGCCCCCCGAAAAGCAAGCGCCCGGTTCTTCCTTTCCGGAGATGTCTGTTAATGGATATTTCAGGGCTATTAGGGCGAAAGATACGTGTTTACAGTGGGAAAAGGGGGAAGTTTGGGAGCGTATTCCGGAAAAAGTCGGCAATCATAGATAAGGGCGAAAAGCTTTTGGTCTATCTTGACCCGTCTTTTCAGTCGGGTAGCATGCTCGGTTGTTTAGCGCCCGATGCACTGTCTTTGGCTACGCCTACGTTTTTTCCCCTGGCCTTGCGGTTGGGATCCCGGACTTGCGAGCTGAAAAAATAGCGGCGTCCTATTTTTACAGATCCTGACTTGGCGGACTATCAATAAGAAAGGATGGATGGGATTGTAGGGATCATTACATCCATCCTTCCCAATCCGCCTCCTCCATTCAAGTCAATTTACCCCTTTCCATGACAATGCTTATACTTTTTTCCACTTCAACACCGGCAGGGATCATTCCGTCACACATTCTTATAATGCCGATTAAAGGT
>CAYWHT010000849.1:0-586 GCA_964458135.1 uncultured Saprospiraceae bacterium
AGATTATCGGAAGACCAAAAGCAAAAAAGATTTGCAAAGCTGCTATTGTTATGAGCAATAAAAACATGAAACCTACTATGAATATTGGAATCATGAATAAGCAAATAAGGATAGCTAGTAGTATAATCAAGATTAGTTGTATTATTTTTACCAAGATAATCCTTGGTTTACTTGCTGTCTGGATAATATTATTAAATATTTTAATGATAACTCTCCTCATTTGAATGGCAGACCTTTTAGTATTCATAAAGAGTTTATCAATCATGAATTTTGCTACCTTAATAATAAATCTTGCTACCTGGAGTGTAGGTTTTATTAGTGTAGTATAAAATACCATAGATAACACTATAAAAACATTGGTTTGCAATTCAATGATTTCCGAAAGTTCAGAATGGGGTTTGGTATCTTTGGTTATGCTATGAATATATTTACTGTTAGTCCAATCAATTTCTGGCTGAAGCAAGGATATAAACAAAACGAAAGCCAAAGCAAATAGAAAAGAAAATGAAAGTAAAAAATAAAAGGTAAATATAAATAATATAAAAATACTATTTAAAATAGCCGCAAAATTAGAAATAGATAAGTT
>CAYWHT010000849.1:596-1577 GCA_964458135.1 uncultured Saprospiraceae bacterium
CACTCTAACAATTAAGTATATATAAGCGATCATACTTTTGTAAATTGCTTTTAATATTTGATTGTCAGAAAAAGTTCCAGAATTTCTATCTAAAACTTCAACCCGATAAACTCCCAGCAAATAATTGATCGCCCTCTCTTCACTGTTGCAATTCCTCCATTCCTCAACATCAATCTGCTGATAAGCAATACTCGTAATCGCCAAAAACAACGGCTGACGAATAAAATCGATAATCTTCTCTGACTCCTTAATACTATCCCAAAATTCCCCTAGATTGACCGAGTTAAAATAATTACGAATTTGCTCATTCGTCAAATCCTTCAAATAAATTGCCTCATGTAAGTGCAACTTCTCCTCATGGTCTTTATACTCTTCATTGCGACTGCACACCACCAAATGCAACGGCGAAAACTCACTGCTTAAAAACTGATTAATTGCCCGGACACACTTCGCCTGACGCTCCGGTTGCAATTCATCCAACCCATCCAACAACAGCACTAACTCCTTCTCCCGAAGCCACTGTTCCCCCATTTCCTGACTCACTCCCTTACTGACAAGCTGAGAGAGAACCCACTCCTTAATCGAAGGGTCATATTTTTCCCGCTCTCCAAAGGACAAAAACTTAGGTTTCGTCACCTCTTGCCAACTCGAAAGCTCCAAAATCACCGGAATTGGGGCATCGCTATCCCCTTCTGCCCGCTCAATCAAGGCTTCCGCTAACTCTAATAAGGTCGTGGTTTTGCCGCCCCCGGGTTTGCCCAAAATTAGGAACTTGCCGGAAATCGTGGGATTATCAAACACATCCAGAATCGTCGTCTGGGGGGGTAACTGAACACTGCGCTGTTCCCCCACCTTCACCGACATATCCCAAGGACGTTGCACCTGCTGGGGTTGCTGTTCTTTGCCCAAATTCAGGAACGCCGCCCGGTGAATAGACTGGGTTAAACGGCTTTCTACCTCGGTTCGCATCTGAGTCAACAC
>CAYWHT010000850.1:0-1566 GCA_964458135.1 uncultured Saprospiraceae bacterium
TCTAATCAAAAAATTGCTAATTTTCGACTCAAAGACCAAACCCGCAATGGGTTCGTCTAAAATGCACTCCTCCAGTTAAAACCCCATTTTAGACTTACATTGTTCGGTTGAAAAGATTTTTCTCCAAAATTTAGAGCGCGCAACCGAACATGGACGGGAACTCGTTGCTTTAACGATTCATTAACTAAATAGCCCAACCATAACTTTTTTTTTGCATCGATTTGATCTAATTTTGATGCTGTAAAGCGTTTATATAGACAATCCAAAGCTTGTATCATTAGGAGGGTTTCTTCCTCCGAGAATAACCATCCAAAATCAAAATCTAATCCGTGATGAAAAGACTTACTTTATTGCTGGGGCTCCTGATCGCTTGTGTCACCCTTTCATTCGCCCAGGACGAAAAGACCCAAGAAGCCAAGCAGGTTGAAGGACCGGCGATCGAATTCGAATCGAAAGTACTTGATTACGGCATCATCGAGCACCAGTCCAACGGCAAGCGGAAATTCATGTTCACCAACGTCGGCACCGAACCGGTCGTCATCAAGAGCGCTAAAGGCAGCTGCGGGTGCACCGTTCCCAAAAAGCCCGAAGAACCGATCATGCCCGGCGAAAAAGGAGAAATCGAGGTGAGCTACGACACCAACCGCCAGGGTAAATTCACCAAAACGGTTACCTTGACCACCAATACCCCCGATGAGCGCATCGTGCTGACTATCAAAGGAGAAGTTAGAAAGAAAGAAGATATGCCGGCTGGTGTTCCCGCCAGCGATAAGGGTGCGTTCGGAAAGAGTGGTAATTAAGCAGTAGTTGGCGCTCCATCCAACAGAAATGCCAGGTAATAAAAGCCCCGGCTGTTGTTAAGGCAGCCGGGGCTTTTGTCGTTCGGTTTTAGTTTGTCAGGTCAAGATCCAAACAAGCTTTTATTTTTCGGTTAGCCGGCGGTAATCATTGAGGGTAGTCTGGTAATTGCGGCGGTCCTTTTGGTTTTCAAATAAGGGAACCCACACTCCGTCGGCCTTCTTTATCCGCAAGTCATGGTTTTGTCGAATTTTTTCGTTTAGCCGCAGGGCGAATTGGTATTGGTCTTTTAGCCGGGCCGTTGGTAATTCGAGCCGCCCGCTGTCTGCGTCGCTTTGCCATTTAACTTGCAGGGTGTCGGGCCAGCCCCCCACGTAATCGTTGGTTTCGATGAGCAGGTAGGCTTCGTCGGCCATCCAATTGTTGGCGATGACCGGATAGATCAGCGGTCGCTGTTCGGTGTCGGAAAAGCTGCGCAGTCGGTACAAATCGGTGCGGCTACCTGCTTTGACCGTTTGCCGGTAGTAGGTACTCCGCATATTTTTAAAATAGAGTTGGGAGGGGGCAGTGGTTTGGAATGCAGGGAATTGCTGCCCCCCATCCTCTGGTTGTTCATTCGAACAAGCTACGAATGATAAGGCGATCGAGGCCGCAATCAATTGATTTTTCATACATTTAAGGGCGTTACAGTCCAACAACCCAGGATTTCGCTCCGCGTCTACTGCGTGGTGTGAAATTATGGCGCAGCTATTTTTTAGCTCGCAAGTC
>CAYWHT010000851.1:0-1560 GCA_964458135.1 uncultured Saprospiraceae bacterium
TAGAAGCCATCTCAAAATTATCCTTTGGGCTGCAAAAGCATCTTTTGGCCCCGAACTTCGTTGCAAAAAGCTTACTATGGCTATGCGCGCTTTTTGCGCCTTATTATACTCCACTCGATTTGGATTGAGCGCAAATTTCGAGTCAGTATAAAAGGACAAACCTTAGGGGCTTTGTGTCTTGTGCATAAGACAGAATTAACCTAAATTGTGTCTTATGCACAAGACACAAATATGGATAAAAAACCCATATTCCGTCAAATCATTGCCGATTTCATTGAGCAGCCGCCGGTGAAGCCTAAGCCCCGTGATCTCGACTTACCTTTGGATGTACCCAAAATCGTTTCCATCATCGGCCCGCGGCGATCCGGCAAGACTTACCTACTTTTCGATCTGATCCACCGCCTGTTAGGCTCCGTCCCGGTCGATCGATTGGTCTATATCAACTTCGAGGATGACCGCCTTTTCCCAATACGGCTAGAGGACATGGATGAGTTGGTGCAAGCCTATTTTGAAATGTATCCGGAGAATCGTTCGGAACAGCTTTGGTTTTTTTTCGATGAGATCCAGGAAGTGCCGAACTGGGAAAAATTTATCCGGCGACTGTGGGATTCGGAGAATTGCCGCATTTATAGTCTGACAACCCAAAATTTGTGAATTCTGACTTGCTCTTTTTCCGCCTTGCTGCGTTGGAAAGCCTCGACAGAACTTAGGCTATGCCTACGTTTTCCGCCTTGCCAGCCGAAAAAATAGCGGCGTCATATTTTCACAAATCCTGAGTTGTCAGACTATATCTAACCGGTTCTTCTTCCAGGCTGCTAAGCCGGGAAATAGCTACCTCCTTGCGGGGGCGAACCCTTCCCTTTGAGGTTTATCCGCTGAGTTACCGGGAGTTTTTGCGATTTAATGAAATCGAAGTAAATCCGGATACCTCACACGGTCAGGCTACCCTCTTGCATTGGTTCGACCGATGGCTGCGTCAAGGCGGCTTCCCCGAATTGGTTTTCCTGCCGGAGCACTTGCACCGCCGCACGATCGATGAATACCTCGACCTCATGCTCTACCGGGATTTGACGGAGCGTTTCGGAATCAAGAATCCTTCCCTACTGAAGTACCTGCTCAAATACGTCGTCAACAATGCAACCCGCCCGCTCAGCGTCACCAAAGTGTTTAACGATCTTAAATCACAGGGCTACGCGTTGGGGCGAAGCACCGTAAATGATTATCTATCCTACCTGGAAGAAGCCTTTTTAATTTTCAAGGTGGATATCTGGCATCGCTCGGTACGGGTTCAGGCACATAATCCCAGTAAGATTTACCTGATTGATTCGGCTTTCAAAAGCGTAATGAGCATCAACGAAGATAGCGGTAGAATGCTGGAAAATGCCGTATTTCTTCACTTACGAAGACAAGGCCTGCTTCCCCACTATCTCGTGGCGAATAAACAGAAGATCGATTTTTTTTGGGAAAACGGCATACCGCTTAAGGCTTGTGTGGATTTTTACGAGCCCACACCCCAAGCACGGGAGGTAATGGGCATGTTGGCCGCACTGGAATTCCTCG
>CAYWHT010000852.1:0-1555 GCA_964458135.1 uncultured Saprospiraceae bacterium
GTACAACTACGCCCATTACTATTCTCGACAGAAACAGAATGACCAATTACGTGTACCAGGCCGGTGGGGCATTCCTCGGCGAATACAGACATATGTTGTACGCTTCGGCCATGCATCCGGTCAACGAACGGTATCTGGCGATGTACTGCGTAAATGAAAAAACCATCAATCGCAAGCAATTGGTCATTTGGGACCGCAATGAACAAGAAATTTTCAAGGAGTTTTTTGAAATAGATCCCGTTCAGCGCCGGTTTCTGAATTTCTTCGATCGCAACAATTTTTTAGAAGTCAATGACACCTTGCTTTTTTTCAAAGGTTTTGATAATACTATTTATCAATTAACTAAAAATCAGATCGAGCCGAGGACCCTCATCGATTTTGGCCCTAGCACGCTTCCCGAATCTTTCTTAGAGCGTCCCTTTTCCAATGTTGCAGTATTTATGGAAGCGCTTCGAAAAACCGACTACGCCTTTCGGATTATCGGGTATCAGGAAAACGATGAATTGATTTCTTTCTGCTTTGAGCACCGCGGGCAATTCAAATTCGTGCTGTACGACAAAAAAACAAAAAGATACCGCCTTGCTCACCAACTCGTCGATGACGTCGTCAATCAAGGGCTGGAGCTTGAATCTATCTTGCCCTACGGCCCCTTTGGCATCACGCCTTCGGGGTTTTTGCTCTTCTACATGGAACCTTTAGCTGATCAAACGCCTTACGCAAATCAGATGCTCGCTCAACCCTGGCTCCAGTCATCGATTACTGAAGAGATAAAGCGGAATTGGGAACGCGAAGTCGATGCAGTACTCCTACTCGTCAAACCGAAAAGAATATTGTAAAATAGCGGAGAAATGCAGGAGACCACACCCTAAAACAAATATAGATCCTACTTCCAAAATGATTATTTTAACGCTGTAAAACCGGGATGAATCCCTACCCAAACCAACCGATAGAGCAACCATGACAAGACGTAGCATAGAATGGAATAGCGAACGCCTGCTCAGCCTCAGCGCCATGAGCATCAGCTTTATCACGCTGGTCATCTTTATCTACCAGACCAATTTAATGCGCCGGCAGAATTACATTTCCATCCTGCCGTACCTGACGCTTTCCACCACCAACGACCTCACCGGCCATACTTTCGTGTTAAAACTGGAAAACCATGGGGTGGGACCGGCCATCCTGGAGTCTGTCAAGCTGACCTACCAGGGCAAAAGCTATGACCTGGCCGCTTATGAAAATCAGCTGTTTCCCCTCCTGGTCAGCCTGAAGCCGGAGCTGGATAGTATACAAATGGTTAATTATTCCACCCTGAATAAGGGGATGGCCATCCCGGCTAATTTCGGATACACCTTGTTATCAGTTAGCCAGTCACCCGAACACTTTCAATTGCTTACCCACCACCTAAACCAATTGGAAGCAGAAGGCCTGAAATACGAAATCACCTATAAATCGATCCAGGAAGAAAGGTGGCGAATATTCACGGATTCGCAGGGTCCGGAAAGGGTGAAATAATGGTGGCGGGTTGTACGTCCCTGAAATAGGTTGACACCGGGGC
>CAYWHT010000853.1:0-1553 GCA_964458135.1 uncultured Saprospiraceae bacterium
ATCAAAGAACTTATTACACAGTGTACTAGGCACCATTCCCTAATCTCACAGATCCAACAACATCGTCGTCGGATCCTCCAACAGCTCCTTCACCCTGACGAGAAACGTCACGGAAGTACTCCCGTCGATCACGCGGTGGTCGTAGGAGAGGGCGAGGTACATCATGGGCCGGATTTCCACCTGCCCGTCTACGGCGACGGGGCGTTCCTGTATGGTGTGCATGCCCAGGATGGCCGATTGCGGCTCGTTGAGGATAGGGGTGCTGACCAGCGAGCCGAAGATACCGCCGTTGGTGATGGTGAAGGTGCCGCCACTCATCTCTTCGAGGGATAGGGTCCCTTCCCGCGCCTTGGTGGACAGATCCTTGATTTTGTATTCGATTTCGGCGAAGCTCAGGGATTCGACGTTGTGCACCGGAGGTACGACCAGGCCGTTGGGCGTGGAGATCGCGATGGAGATATCGACGTAATCGTGGTAGATAAGCTCGTTTTCCTCGATGTAGGCGTTGACGGCGGGTTTTTCCAGCAGGGCTTTTGCGCAGGCTTTCGCGAACAGCGACATAAAGCCCAGCTTGATGCCGTATTTCTCGACGAATTTCTCCTGGTATTTTTTACGCAGCTTCATGATCTCCGTCATGTCCACCTCGTTGAAGGTCGTCAGCATGGCGGTTTCATTTTTCGCGCTGACGAGGCGCTTGGCGATGGTGCGGCGCATGCGGCTCATGCGTTCGCGGCGGCTCTCGCGGGAGAAGGATTCGCGAGGGGTGAAGGTGACGTTAGCTTGGGGTTGCGATTTGGGTTCCGGCTGAGGTTGAGGCTCGGGTTGCGTTTTGGATTCCGGCTGAGGTTGAGGCTCGGGTTGGGGTGGTTGCTTGGCTTCGATCGCTTTCTGGGCATCTTCTTTGGTGATGCGACCGCCGCGGCCGGTGCCCGATACGGAGGCCGGATCGATATTGTGTTCCTGAAGCATTTTGCCGGCGGCCGGGGAGGCGTGGCCGGCGGCGTAGGATTCTTGCTGCTCGCCTTCGGAGGGCGTGGCTACGGTTTCGGTAGCTTGCTCCGGCGCCTCTTCTTTGGGGGCCGGCGCTTCTTTCTTGCCGTTATCGCTCCCACCGCCTTTTTCGCTACCGTCTTCCTCGGAAACGCTGGTATCGATCTTAGCGACCAGGGCGCCGATTTCCAGGTCGTCGCCTTCGGAGGCGACGTGTAGCAGTTTTCCGGCGGCTTCGGCCGGGAATTCGAGCGTAGCTTTATCCGACTCGAATTCACATATGGGTTGGTCCAGTTTGACGTATTCGCCGTCTTCTTTCAACCATTGGGATAAGGTCACTTCCGTTACCGATTCTCCGACCGTGGGGACCTTCATTTCAACGATGCTCATGCCATTAAGTGGGTTAGTGCCCCGGGAACTAAATACCTGGCCGTTTTCGCGGCTTCTTTCGGCGATAGCCTGCGCCAGCTCTACCCGCCCGCCATAGTGCTTGCACGACGGTGGGTCGGGTCAGGCAACTATGGGCTATCTTTGATTCAAGAGTTGCACCCCACTCTTGAATA
>CAYWHT010000854.1:0-1553 GCA_964458135.1 uncultured Saprospiraceae bacterium
GGCGATGCCATCGACCGGGGCGAGCTTCCGCCCATGAAGGGCTGGAACCGGGTGCGCTTCACCACCCCGCGAAAGATCATCGTCGATGCCGGGCGCGAGGCCGAGGCCAACCGAAACGACGTCGAGGCGGGCCTGAAGACCCTCGAGACCCACTTCGGCGAGCTGGGCCTGGACTTCGAGGAGGAGCTGGAGACGCGGGCCCAGAACGCCCGGGCAATCCTCGATGCCGCCGAGCGCTACAACGTGCCCGTCGGGATGCTCTGGGGCTCGAAGCGCGAGGGCCCCGTGGCGGCACCGCCGAAGACAGAGGACGACGAACCCCCGAAGGAGCAGGAGACGAAATGAGGTTCCAGCGGATCATCGAGCAGATGTACCACGCGCCGTGGAATGTGACGCCCTCGGGCTGGCTGGCGCTGCACGAGCTGGTGCGCTCGCGGCTGCTCGAAGGGGCGGCAAGGAGCGAGGACTTTTCGGCGTTCGTGCGGCAGCGTCCGGAGCTTTCCATTGACAGCCGGGGCATCGCGCACGTGCACCTGACGGGGACGCTCGGGCGCCACCTGACCCCGATCGAGGAGAGCTGCGGGAACACTTCCTATGAGCGTTTCGAGGCGGAGGTGAACCAGGCGGTGGCCTCTGGCGCGCGCGGGATCCTCGTGCACGCCGACTCGCCCGGCGGCGCAGCCAGCGGGAACACCGAGACGGCGCGGGCCCTTGCGTCGGTGCCGCTGCCCAGGGCGGTGCATGTGGACGAGCTCTGCGCTTCGGCGGCGTACGCGATCGCGGCCGGAGCAGACCGGATCTTTGCCGCGCCTTCGGCCCAGGTCGGGAGCATCGGGACAATCCTGCCGCTGATCGACACCTCGGGGGCGTGGGAGAAGCAGGGGGTGAAGCCCGCCTACATCACCCACACCGGCGGCGACCTGAAGGACGCGCTGTGGCCGCCCTCGTTTTCGGAGGAGCATCGGGCGCACCTGCAACAGCTCGTCGATGACTTCTTCGGGCAGTTCCGGGATCACGTGACCGGGCACCGCGATGTGTCGGCGGAGGCCCTGCGCGGGCAGCTCTTTGTGGCGGACCGGGCGAAGGCGCACCGGCTGGTCGATGTGGTCGGCTCCGAGAGCGAGGCGGAGGCGTGGCTCTTGTCGCGCAGTTGACACGGGGCCCAAAGGAAATGGACCCGAAGGATCCGACCGAGTTTGTGAACCTGGCCGAAGCGCGGGAGGCTTACGCCGCGCTGGCCGAGGCCTTTCGATCGCAGGCCAGCGAGCTGGGAAGCGCCCGCTCCGACCTCAAGGCAGCCAACGACCTGCTCGAGGACGCCAACGAGCGCATCGTCGGGGAGACGGCGAGGCTCAAGGTGCGCGATGAGCAGGTGAAGGCCCTCGAGGGGCAGAAGGAGAAGCTCGCGGCCGCGAACCGCGAACTCACCGCCGAGCGCGACCGGCTTGCGGCCGAAGCAACGGATCTGCGCGAGGAACTCGAGGCGCTCAAGGCAAAGGCCAAGAGCGCGGAGGAAGAGGCCGCCTCGATCTGTGCCTCGGTCGGGGTCGATC
>CAYWHT010000855.1:0-1547 GCA_964458135.1 uncultured Saprospiraceae bacterium
AGTCGGCACCGATCAGCCAATTGCCTTTTTCAAGCTGGCTAAATACAGGAGTTGAGAAAGCCGATAATAAAAAGAAGAACGGAAGGATTAATAAGCGGATGTTTTTCATCGTGATAGGCATTTATAATATTAATCATAGATAACTACCTTGAAAACCGTAGTCGCCTACCTATCATTCCGAAAAGAGAAATGGCCAAAATGGAATCTGGGAGGAAGTCGGAATGCAAGCGCATGACTAGGTTCTATTAGTCTTTTCTTCCATTCCGTTTCTAATCCATAGATGAGTTAAGCGGATCAGGGTATTGTAAAAAATAATATCCCTCACCATTTCACGCATTTAAGATAGTAAAAGTTTCATCTTTGAAAAAGATGAGCCATTATTTTTCATCTATAAAATTTGCCGCGCCCCTGTTTGCCCGAACGGCATATTTTAAACTTTTTCGAAAGATAGTCCCTACCCTTCCGACACGGTAGATCTTTCGACCAGTCCTGGAAATAAATCGTCGGTACCAACTAAAAAACCTTTTGGATGGCATCGAGGAGGCAACCCCGGCCTCACTGCTCGGTGGGTCTATCTATTAATGCCGGGTATTAGAGCTTGGTATTACTTAACCTGGGGGATCCGGCCTCTGGCCCACTCCCGAATCTTAAATTCCGATCCCGGCATGATTGCCATTTGGTTGGTAGCGTGGTCGATTTCGGCAAAAGCCACCACGTGAAAACCCGATTCATTGGAAGGATGATGGGGCAAGCCCTCATTTTCGATGGAATCGAAATACCCCATAAACCGAAGCACATTGCCCTTCTTATCAAATTGGCTATCGATCATGGAACACACCCAAATGTTTTTTCCGTGTTCCAGCTCCACTTTAAGGTAAGTTTTTCCGGAAGGCCATGCATTGATGACCGTCACAATCTCGCCGTCAAAGGCTACGATCCGACCGTCCCAGTCCAACTTGTCTTTAGATGCTGCTTTGTATTCCTTTTTCCCGAAGTTCGTCGGGTAAGGTATCGTGGGCGGCCCAGTAGCGGCTTCTTCTTCCATCAATTTGCCGATTTGGGGATTGCGCTTCTTGATATAATTTTCAAGGTTGCGAATAACCCAGTTGAATTGTTCCACATTGCCGATCACGTTGAGCTCTTCGGTGCTGGCGTTAATCGCCGCATCGTTGACCACCATGCGGTGGCAGGAATCCAAACGCGACTGTAAAGCGGCGTAGGTATGCACTTCTCCGACACAATCACAAATTCGATCGGCCAGCTTACGCGCAAACTTCTCACTTTCCTGGGCATGGCCCTGAATAAACAAAATGCTCACAAACGGAATCATTAATAGCACTCTCATGGCTCGGTATTTTGTTTAGGGAATACTAAGTTACGGCAAATCATTCAAGGCTTTATCGCATTTTTATTGTTAGGTAAATTGTGTGACCAAAACATTGCTTCGGAAAGCAAATAAGAGCTTGTTGGGAGTTTGCTTTTGATGCCGAAAAAAATGGTGAAGTGAGGTTCCATAGATGGTCATTTGCAGGCCAAAGGGTAAATCC
>CAYWHT010000856.1:0-1545 GCA_964458135.1 uncultured Saprospiraceae bacterium
GGTCTTCCCGTTACTTCCGGTGATGGCCAATAGAGGGATGTCGAAAGTCCGGCGGTGATGCAACGCTAATTCCTGCAGGGTTTTCAAAGCGTCCTCCACCAGGATGTAGTTCGCTCCGGCGGCGAGGGCGGGATTGTCCACCACTGCCACCCGCGCACCCTGGGCCAATGCCTGGGCGGCGAATTCATTACCATCGAACCGTTCCCCCTTTATTGCAAAAAAGAGGCTTCCCGGGCTGACTTTTCGGGAGTCGATCGTTACGGCGCCGCTTTGCTGGAAAAGATGGTAGAGCTCGCTGATGTCCATTGGTAATTAAAGATTAGTGATCCGGAACCAAGAAATGCCAATGACAAAATAAATAAATCGGGGGGTAAAAAAGAAAGGCTCCAACGGTTCTTCGAGACCGTTGGAGCCTTGTGGTGTGGGTATGATTATTAAGGATGGTGCATCAGCCCCATTAGTATCGTCTACTGCGCCGCTTATCGCGTTTGGTGTCAAACTGATTACCCCCTTTTTCTTCGTTTCCGGCGGGCGCGCCGGTACGCGTCATGGCGCAGCGGAAGCCGATGGTGCGGCTGGATTTATCCTGATCGAGGAATCGCCGGGTGCCGGGAGAGAGCCAGTAGGCGCGGTCGGCCCAAGAGCCTCCCTTGTAGACGCGCGCTTTGTCGCTGATCAGGGTGTGGTTGCCGTAATCGTAGAAGGCGTTAGACCGCTGGTCACCGTCCAGGTAATCGTATACGTCGCCGGTTTTGAAATTTTCCCGGTCGGCTACCTCGTCATCTTCGATATCGCGGTAGCGCAGACGGCCCATGGAATCTTTTTCCACCGGGCGCCCGTCTTCGTCGCGAACCAGCTCTTTGAAGTCACCGCCGCGGTAGGGGTTCAGATCGTGGTTTTCGACGTCTTGCAGCGTGATGCTGGTCAGCGGGCGGTACAAGTCGGCTACCCATTCATTGACGTTGCCGGCCATGTTGTAAAGGCCGAAATCGTTGGGCATAAAAGAACGTACGGGGGCCGGAATGTGGGCCTCGTCGTTCAGGTTGCCGGCCACCCCCATGTAGTCACCCCGGCCGCGCTTGAAGTTGGCGAGCATCATACCCTGGTACTTGTCGCGCTTCTGATAGCGCACGGTGTTGCCATCCCAGGGATAGATGCGCCGGTCGGTAATAATTTCATCTTTTTCGGAAGACAAGTTACCCTGCAGGGCGAGGGCCGCGTATTCCCATTCGGCCTCCGTGGGCAAGCGGTAGGAAGGCAGCAGAATACCGTCCTCGAACCGCACCGGGCGCTCACCGCCGGTTTGGAGGTCCTTGAGGTTTTTACGTACGTCGCCCTGGTATTGTCCCACCAAATAGGCTTTGGTGCTGAAGTTATCCTCGTCTTTTTGCTCCGGGTTGGGGTTGAGGATGCCTTTTTCGATCAGCAGCATCTCGTTGACCCGGTCCGTCCGCCATTTGCAATATTCCGTAGCCTGATTCCAGCTGACGCCGACCACCGGATAGTCATCGTAAGAAGGGTGGCGGAAATACGTTTCTACGAAAG
>CAYWHT010000857.1:0-1530 GCA_964458135.1 uncultured Saprospiraceae bacterium
GTCGTTGCGTTCGAAGAAGCCGTTTTTCTCGTGATGGGGCTTATGATGGTCTTCGTGCCAGATCCACAGCCAGCCATGCATGAGGTATTTGTGCGCCGCCCAGGCTACGAATTCCATGGCCAGGATGGTCAGCAGGGTAATTCCGGTGTAAAGCAGGATCTGTGCCATTGCTAATCTGCCAGTTTAAAATATTCCGAGTGTCAAGAAAAAGATAATCTGCATAAGGAACAACGCGGGCGCTACTTTGTTTTTCACCGCTCCCTGCCACTTGTTGAAGAGGCTCAGCAATGGAAAGGCCACCAAAAACCAGCCGCCGTAGTTAAGCAGGGGCACCCCGTCGCCCGTCCAGCTCCAAAACCCATATTCAATAGCTACGGGTTCGATCAGTACATCCAAACCTACCATTAAGACGGAGGCCAATGCGGCTTTCGCCAACCAATGCCAACGCTGCGCCAGGTAATTGACCGTTACCCCCGCGCAGTAGGCCAACATCACCCAGTTGACGCCAATCATCAGGGGCGTGCCCGCGATCTTCCAACCCAACACCCGCCCGTATTCGTAATGCCCGAATAACAGGCCCGTCTGCACGCCGAAGACCTCCGCGCCAAAACCCACCAGGTAGGTGATGACCAAAAAAGCAATCGTTTTTCCCGACCAGCCCGGATGATGCCACAACATCAAAACCAGCGAGATCAGCAAATTGAAGGGGGTAAGCAGGATGAAATCTTCGTGCAACTGCCCTAACAACGAAGCCAGCCCCACCGCGTAAAGCACTACCAGAATGGCAATACTCCGGTTGGCAGGCTCGGTGAGCCAGGCGAGTCGGGTTTGGGTTAGGGTGGTGGTCTTCAAAGTTGTTATGGTTTGCGTTTTTTATGGGTACTGTGGTCTGCGGACTGTCTTTCCAACTACCCCCTACCCACTACAAGGCCTTCCACAATCCGCGCCGACAACAAACAAAGCGGGATGCCCCCACCCGGGTGCACACTTCCCCCGCAAAAATAAAGGTTTTTCAACCTTCGTGAAAAGTTGGCGTGCCGCATAAAGGCCGCCATGCGATTATTGGAGCTGGTGCCGTAGAGGGCGCCCAAGTGGGAGGCCGTCTTGCTTTGGATGGAGCGCGGGTCGAGCACCGCCTCGCATTCGATCAGCGGGGCGATATCGGTACCCAGCATGCGGCTGACCTTTCGGATGACCCGTTCGCGCACCCGCGGGATCATAGCGTCCCAGTCCTGTCCCGCATCGTAGGGCGCGTTGATCATGGTAAACCAGTTCTCACCGCCGTTGGGCGCATCTTCCGGCGTCAGTTTGGAGCTGACGTTGATGTAGACCGTCGGATCGTCGTGGATCGTACCCCGCTCCAGATCGGCAAACTCTTCGCGGTAGCTGTCGCTGAAGAGGATGTTGTGCAGGTCCAGTTCGGGAAATTGCTTTTTGACGCCCCAGTAAAAGATCAAGGCCGAGGTCGACTTTTGCTGGTTGAGGGTGCGGGTCGGGTGGGGGAGATCGGGCAGCAGCTTTTTGTAGGTG
>CAYWHT010000858.1:0-1529 GCA_964458135.1 uncultured Saprospiraceae bacterium
TTATGATACTGTAACCCGCACAATTGTCATGGATAACAGTGCCGTTCCTCCTCTTCCCCAATGGTATTCACCCGGCAAAGATGACAGATTCTGCCCTTCAGACGCCATTTCGTTCAGTTATGAAATGAATATGGGCAGAAATTATGATTCTGTGATATGGAATTTTGGCGACTTATCCACATCAAATGAGCATAATCCTGAACACAGTTACGGTTCAATCGGGCCAAAAAATGTCAGTATTACCGGTTACAATGAATGTGGAAATTCTGCCAGTACGCAATTCACAATTTACATTGACAATACCATTCAGGCCAATGCCGATTTTCACTTTGATTACGAAGGCAATTCAATGGCATGCCCCAATAACAGGGTTTTAATGAGTTCAATCAATTCCTGATCAATATCATTAATCGCCAGATTTAATTCAACACGCATGAGATAGCTCCTTGAGTTTGTATAATAGATTGGGGTGACGAAGGAACCCCAACATTATCCCCGCTGTTTCGCAGTGTTGGGGTTCGTTCCTCACTTTTAATTTGTAGGATGGGTAGAGGCGCGCCAATGAGCCGGCTATTTACCGAAAACATCAACCGCGCCGAAACCCGTCACCAACGATATCCGCCGCATTTGATGGGTTTCGGCGCGAGAAAGCGCGTAGCCAAAATCTGGCATTAGGGCGCGCCTCTACCCATCCTACCGCGCTGTTCTTGAAGCATTTTTTGACATAAATCACGCACGGCTTGGCGCATGAGTTCGTTTTGTTGTCGTTCCGTGCGTTGCGCAAGCGTCTCTAATAAAGCCTGTTCTTCGGGGGGAAGTTGGATAGAAAGCGTCATCATCATTGTCCTGTTAAATCCTTTTCGGATGTTTCAATAATTTGCCGAATTAGTGCTGGCGCAATATCCCCTTGCTCAGTGTTTGAGTACAGCGTAACCAAAATCACCTGTTCGGCTGTTTGCAGATAATAAATCACCCGATAGCCACCGCTTTTACCACGTCGGGCATCACGATTTGGCAAACGGACTTTGTAAATGCTATAGCCGACATGCTGTATTTGGTCGCCAAGCGTTTCACCGGCTTGCAGACTTTCCAGTAATAGCTCTAAATCAGCGCGAATATTGCGGTATTTTTTCGCTAAATGCCGCAAATTACGTTTGAACTCAGCCGTATAAAAAACTTCCGCCATTTCAATCCATGTCCCGCCATAATTCCGCCAAAGGCGAAATTTCACCTTGCTTGGCTTCCTGCCACCCCTGCTTAAAGCTATCCTCGGCAGGCATCAGTTGCAAACTTTGACGATAGGATTTAATAATAGACAAGAGCAAAGGTAAAAACTCGGCTGGTACTTGATGGATTTCATGTTCCAATTCAGTAAGGTAGGGAGAAGTATTCGACATAGTGTTGTCCTCGTTGATAATCTCGGCATTTGATTGTCCATTGATTATTGCCCATTGTAAATTGCCTGAACGGCTTCCCGTTTAAGGCGGGACAGATGCCTGAATGATGAAAATCAAACCCCAGGGGTAGCG
>CAYWHT010000859.1:0-1520 GCA_964458135.1 uncultured Saprospiraceae bacterium
GCTGTCGGCTGCTTGAGTGCTTCTCGCCAAATTGTCGGCCGGAAGCTCGATCTTTTTTATCAGAATGTAGAATTTGCGAGCGCCCTTTCACGCTGATCGGAACAAAATTATAACCGCAATAATGCATCGTAAGCCATTTTTGATGATCTTTTCCGTAGCCGTTTTAATGGCGGCAGCCTCTTGTCGGCAATCCGGTGAAGGAGTGGATATAACAACCCAAAACGCCCCCGACACCACAGATATATTGGGGCCCCAATGGGCGGTGAGCGCTAATATTTACGAAGTGAACGTGCGACAGTACAGCCCGGAAGGCTCCTTTGCCGCTTTCGCCAATCACCTGCCGCGCCTGCAACGCATGGGCGTGGACATCCTCTGGTTTATGCCCATCTATCCGATCAGCGAGACCCGCCGGAAAGGCCCCCTGGGCAGTTACTACGCGATCTCCGATTACACGGCCATCAACCCCAATTTCGGAACCATGGAAGAATTCAAAGAACTCGTCCAACGCATCCACGACATGGATATGCAGGTCATCCTGGATTGGGTGCCCAACCATACCGGCTGGGATCACCACTGGATCGAAGAGCATCCCGAATGGTACACTAAGGATCAAAACGGTGAAATTACCGACCCCATAAACCCGGAAACCGGCGAGTCCTGGGGATGGACCGACGTGGCGGATCTCAACTACGACAAGCAGGAAATGCGGCGCGCCATGATCGGAGAAATGAAATTCTGGTTAGAGAAGGTGGAAGTCGATGGTTTCCGTTGCGACGTGGCCGGAGCAGTGCCCCTCGATTTTTGGGAACAGGCCGTACCCGAACTGAAAACGGTCCGGGAGGATATCTTCATGTTGGCCGAAGCCGAAGTGCCCGAACATCGCAACCGCGGCTTGTTCAATATGTCTTACGGCTGGTCATTCCACCATTTGATGAATCATCTGGCTCAACAAGATTCTACCGCCAACGCCATCGACCGCTGGCTGAAGCAGGATAACCGCAAATTCCGCCAGGGATACCACATGCAATTTATTACCAACCACGACGAAAATTCCTGGAACGGGGCCGTAGAAGAACGTTTGGGCCCCGCCGCCGACGCCATGGCGGTGCTGGCTTTTACCCTGGACGGCATGCCGCTCATCTACAGCGGCCAGGAAGCCGGTTTGAACAAACGCCTCAAATTTTTTGAAAAAGATCAAATTGAATGGGGGAACGTGCCTAAAGAAAATTTTTACACGACCTTACTACGCCTTAAACACGAAAACCGGGCGCTGTGGAACGGCGCCGCCGGGGGAGAGCCCGTACGCCTGGAAACGGGGAACCCCAGGGACGTTTACGCCTTTGTGCGCGAAAAAGAGGGCCATAAAGTAATCGTCGTGCTTAACTTGAGTGACGACCTGCAGGAAGTCAGGCTAAAAGGCGACCGTATTAACGGGGAATACACCAATATCTTCGCCAATAGCACCACCACCGTTACGGATAATATGATGATGGAACTGAGCCCCTGGGATTATGTGGTAT
>CAYWHT010000860.1:0-1518 GCA_964458135.1 uncultured Saprospiraceae bacterium
GAATACCCCGCTTTCCAGCCCAAAACCCTCGCCACCGAGATCGCCTACGCCCCCAAAACCTACGAGGGCTACAACACCTTCCGTTTTCTCAACCAGCAGCACGTCTTTCCCACCGATATCGACTGGAACACCGCCAGCCACGGCAAGCTGTGGACTTACAACCTCACCTATTTCGAATACCTCAACCAGTACGGCGTCAAGCAAGACGAAGGTCTGCGCCTGATCAAAAACTTTCTCGATCAGCTACCGCAGGTGCGCGACGGGCTGGAGCCCTTCCCCATTGCGCTGCGCGTGATGAACTGGATTAAATTTTGTTGCCGCCGCGAGCTGGGCGAGAAGCAGGACCGGCTGCAGCGGGCGCTCTACGGGCACCTGCTGCGGCTCTCCGACCACCTGGAGTACCACCTTTTGGGCAACCACCTGCTGGAAGACGCCTTTGCCCTCTTCATGGGCGGGGTGTATTTTGAGGAGGAGGAGCTGGTGTTAAAGGGCGAGACCTTGCTGCGCGAGCAGCTTTACGAGCAGATCCTGGGCGACGGCGCGCATTTCGAGCGCTCGCCCATGTACCACCAACTGATGCTGAGCCGCCTGCTGGATACGGTAAACCTGTTGCAGTCGAACCCGAAAGCCCCGGGGCAGGAACTGCTGGGTTACCTGCGCGAGCTGGGCAGTCGCATGCTGGGGTGGATGCACAATATGCGCCTGCCCGACGGGCGGCTGCCCCGCTTCAACGACAGCACCGACGGCATCGCCCCTGCGCCCGATGTGCTGGCGGCCTACGCCGAAAGGCTGGAGATCCCCACCGCGCTGCCCGTGCTTTCGGATAGCGGCTACCGCAAATACCAGGCGGCGGGCTACACCCTGATCGCCGATGTAGGGGAAGTGGGGCCCGACTATATCCCCGGCCACGCCCACGCCGATACGCTGAGCTTCGTGCTCTACGCGGGCGAACAACCCTGGATCGTCGATCCCGGCATTTCCACCTACGAAAAGAACCGGCGCCGGCGGTGGGAGCGCTCAACGGCGGCCCACAACACCGTGCAGCTCAACGATTGGGAGCAGAGTGAGATCTGGGGCGGCTTCCGCGTCGCCCGCCGCGCCTACCCGACGGTGGAAACGGAGGAAGAAGGGGTGCTCGTCGCCTCCCACGATGGGTACGCGCGCCACGGCTTCATCCACCGCCGCCGCTTTTATTATTCGGAGGCGGGCATCCGCATGGAAGACGAGGTGATCGGAAAGGGAAGTGTGCAGGCCGTAGCGCGGTTTTATTTGCACCCGGACGTGGAGGCGGAGATAACAGGCCCGGCCATCCGGACGCCTCTGGGCCGGCTGGTTTTTGAGGAACACCAGGAACTCCGGCTGGAGCCGTACCTTTATGCCAAAGGGTATAACAATTTGGTGGAGGGGCAGTGCGTTGTGGTGGTGTTTGAGCGTCGCCTGCGGTTTTATTTTGAACTGCTTCGTTTTTTGGAATGAACCACTCCGACCACCAAGACCCCGTAGACTATTCAGCCTTGG
>CAYWHT010000861.1:0-1517 GCA_964458135.1 uncultured Saprospiraceae bacterium
TGTTAGACTATAAATGAGGATTTTCGCAACGCAGTATAATCAAAAAAGTGCAACTTGGAGGTCAACTACCAAACCCGCAATGGGTTCTTGTAAAAAATTGTCGCAATAAGTAAGGCGAGAACCATACCAGGACGCCACGCAACGGTTATTCGCTGCGTGGCCTTCATCCGCTTTAGCGGTTGTTGTGAGCATCTTCGAGGCGTTCAGTCTGTTTGCGGATTCGCTTGCGGGCCTTTTCCACCCCTTTGCTAAAACGGTTTTCCGCCTCTTCAATGGATTGTTCGGCTTGCTGGGCCGTACGGCTGATTTTGGAACGCAGTTGCTCGCCAAGGTCGCTGATTTGATTCCGGCTGTCTTCAATGGCGTGTTCGGCCTGTGAAGACAACTGATCAAACTTATCGCGGGCCTTATCGCCGAGTTCTTCTCCCAACTCTTTGGTCCGCTTTTCCGCTTCCCGGCGCGCTTTCCGGCCGCGATCCGAATTCAAATAGAATCCGGCAGCCGTACCAGCCGCTAAACCGAGCAAAAACAATAACCCTTTGCGATTTCTTTTTTCTTCACGCATAACTTCACGATTTTTGCAACAATTAAACTGTTTTGGAAACAACGCTTTGTGAAATTGAATCCCACTTTTGTAATGTATTGACTGATAGAGATTTATTCGATCTTATCAAAGAAAATTTTCAAACAATCTCATCTGTTAAACAAGCTTGTAGAAACCCGTGTTCAAATTGTGAACATTAAGGCGATTAAATTTTTCACAGATTTTAAAGATTCACCAAAAAGTTTTTATTTTTAAAAGTTGAAATCAAGATTGTGAATTCCAGAATCTCCCGATTACGATAACTTGCACAAAAGCACTATTAGCAATTGAGCTATGAATTTTTTATCTAAGAATATTCGATACCTAAGAAAGACCCGGAAGTGGAGCCAGGAGGAGCTTGCTCACCAGCTTGGTGTTAAACGTAGCAGCATTGCCGCCTACGAAAGTAAAAACGTTCGTCCCCGGCTAAAATTCATCGTCGAATTGGGTAAGCTATTCCGCATCAGCGTTTCCCATTTAATCGAAGAAGATATTGAGTGGGAAGGTGGACTGGAAAAATTCATTCCCGGTGAAAACGGCGAGCCCAAAACCCCTAATTCTGTCATTGGCGGTATAACGCTGACCGGAAACGGCGAAACCGATGTAGAAGAATTTGTGGAAAAATCGATCCGCATCCGGAAAATGCTGGAAGGGTTCAAGGTATTTTACCAATTCAAGCTGGAACAATTCCAGGATTTGGATCCCGAGGCGAAGAAACTTACCGCCGATATCGAAAACTTTCTGCTGCTGATGGAGCATCTGCTTGCCCATAACGAAGCGGTCATCCGGGCTATTTCCGATAAACAAACACCCGATAATCATCAAAAACCCAATCGTAAAAATAATAACGGTGTAGATTCCGAATCCTAGTGCTTCGGGTACTAGTACACTGTGTAATAAGTTCTTTGATGTTTTGGGATGGGTATTTTGGCGA
>CAYWHT010000862.1:0-1517 GCA_964458135.1 uncultured Saprospiraceae bacterium
CCCTGGGGCACGGCGGTGACCATTTCTTCGACAATTCTGGGGTGGAGGCGGATCTCTCCCGCGACGACCAGCTGGCCAAGCTGCGCCGCAAGCTCGTACGACGTGGCGGAGACCTCCTGGGACAATCCCTTTGGCGGGCCTGGGGCCTGAGCGGGCGTTTTGAAGACTATCTGCAAGACCGGCTCGGGGAGATGCTCGACCACATAGAGATCGACGACGCCAACGCCCGCCTGCGCGCCTTTAAGTCGCGTTATTACGTGCCGCGCTGGACCAACGTCAGCCTGGCCTATTTCGGGCAAGTGCATCCCTTGTCCATACCGTATTTTCACAACGACATGTGTGCTTTTATCTGCGGTATTCCGGAATCGCATCTCGCCGGCAGACAAATGCAGATTGCTTATTTACGGGAAAAGGCCCCGCAATTGGCAAAGATCGCCTGGCAAAAGTGCGACCCCTACAATTTGTATAACTATCACCGCTACAAAAGCGCAGCTAACCTGCCCCGGCGGATCTGGCGAAAGACGCGGAGGGAGCTAGCCAGGCGTCTTACGGGGCGTCGGTTGGTGCAACGCAATTGGGAGATACAGTTAGCCGGCGCCGAAAATCAGACCCAACTGGCACGCTACCTGTTTGAGCAACCCGCTTTTCGCGAATTATTACCCAATGAACTGGCGGCCGATTTCTACCGGCGCTTCCGGGAGGATCCGCTGCAATACGCCCATCCGGTGAGCATGCTGCTTACCCTTTCTTTATTCAGTAAAAAGTTTTGGCGACAACCTTGAAGACACCATTGAAGATTGCGATATACACCGGGGCGGTCCCCCCCATCGAGAGTTTTATTAACCGGCTCGTAGAGGGGCTCGCACAATCCGGGCACCAGGTTTATCTGTTCGGTAAGCAACGAACCGCTTACCGCCCGCCCCACGAAAATATTAAGCTATTTCCCTCAGCGCGAACGGCCCCCGGCCGCTGGTGGCAACTGTGGCGCAGCTACTGGAAGCTCCGCTTGCGCGCACCGGCCGACTGGCGCAAGCTGCGCGATCACATCCGCCGGGAATATCCCAACGCCGGCTGGCGTCAGCGCAATGCGCTCTGGTTACAGTATTTGCCCATCCTCCTGCACCGTCCCGATATCTTCCACCTCCAGTGGGCCAAAGCCATTGAGAAATGGAATTTTTTGAGTCCCCTCTTCGGCATCAAGGTCGTACTGAGCCTGCGGGGCGCGCACATCAATTACAGTCCGCTGGTCGATCCCGAACTAGCTGCAGCTTACCGTCGTCATCTGCCGGAAGTTGATGGATTTCACGCCGTTTCGGAGCATATCGGTAAAGAAGCTCAGTACTACGGCGCAAAGCCGGAGCGGATCCGGGTTTGTTACTCCGGTCTGCCACAACATATCGTTGAAGGCGATTATCCCCAACAGCGGAAGCGCGCACCGGGAGAGCCCCTGCGCGTGCTGAGTATCGGCCGCGACCACTGGAAAAAAGGCTATCTCTATGCCCTCGACGCCATGCAGT
>CAYWHT010000863.1:0-1515 GCA_964458135.1 uncultured Saprospiraceae bacterium
AAACATCTTTCTGTGTCAATCTGTGTCATTTAAGCGTGAGTATACAGCAGAGTGTGATTCAATCGGTGTTATCTGTGTTATCACAAAGAATCTGGATCAACACCTAGCGATCGCAAGCAATAACTATGAAGGGATAGCAGTCAGTGACACCATTTACCAACAAGAGCGCACGTCGGTGCGCCACACCAGTCGATGGGTTTTTCAGGTAGCACAGCGCAAAACACTGATTTCACGGATTTATGCCAGGGAGAAGTCAATAGCACGGACTAAAACGCTGTCACACTCAAGACGGTGACCGTAGATGCGATCACCAAGCTAGAATGAGAAGGCGATCGTTTTGTGATCACTAACTCCCAGAAGAGGAGATCCTCAAATGCCATTAGCTGAACTCATGTCACAGATCCAGGAACTTCCAAAAATTGACAAGCTTCGGCTAATGCAGTTTCTGGCAACAGAACTGGTCAAAGAAGAAGATCCCAACTTCTTTGTTGCGAACCAAGAATATCCTGTTTGGTCGCCCTATAATTGCTCTGAGGCTGCTAATGTTCTTATGAATCTCTTGGCTACAAAGCAACAGGCGCAGAATGGTTAACGCTCAAAAGTTTCCCTACAAAATCATTGACGGCAGACTTGGCGTGGTTGATCGAATGCCATACCTGCCTTTGATGCTCAGCCTTAATGGTCAATCCTTGAACACTGAAGGCTTATTGGATACAGGCGCAAGCGTTAATGTTTTACCCTATGAGTTGGGTTTACAACTGGGACTCACTTGGGAGGATGAAACCCTCTCAGTTCTATTGGCAGGAAACTTGGCTCGATTTGAAGCTCGTGCGGTCGTTATTGATGCTCAAGTCAATTCATTCCCCATCGTTAATCTCGCATTTGCTTGGACACAAGCACCCAATGTGCCTCTAATTTTGGGGCAAGCCAATTTCTTCTTTGAGTTTGATGTCTGCTTCTTCCGTGCGCGTTCTGAATTTGAAATTCGTCCCAAACAGCTTGGATAACATGAAGACAGGAGCGTCAGTTGGCAGCAATCGATGAGATACGGTCTAACCAGCCGATGAGAGCAATTGTCCAACTGAAAAATAGCTTGGGCGACAAGAATGACATCGCCATCTAAGCTATCATGACTGGCAGATTGAGTCTATAGGCAGGCACATTTTCCCACGGTAAAAAGTATACCATGAATCAACAGGCGATCGCCTTCAGCACTAGCTCTCGCTAATCGCACTTATTTAAGCGGACTGGCAAGGATCAGTGTTGGGAGGGTGTAACCCGACTCTTTTCCATAATTCTCGCGCACTTCGGATCGATTCCTCTTCTGGATAGCGGGTATCATTGAGATCAAGCCGATCACACGTTGCTCGACCAATAGGGGTTGTTCCCAGGATTTCTTTCCCATCCGCACTCCAGATAAAATGGTCTGACCATTGTTGCTGACGCGGGTTAAAAAGAGGAACAATCGTTTCAGTGATGTGATCGTATCCAGCTACGAAATTATAGCGACGCTCG
>CAYWHT010000864.1:0-1506 GCA_964458135.1 uncultured Saprospiraceae bacterium
GCATACGCCGGCGCGCCGCCGAGCGGGCGCGGGGGGATTTTAGCTTGTCAAAACAAGAACAGGATTTTTTAAACTTCTACGAGACGGTTTCCAGCCGCCAGGTGTAGATGGAAAAATATTATCGTGTTTAAACTAATTCAATACGTCCGACCGACCTGGTATTTCAACCTGACGCCCAAGGGGGATATTCCTTATTTCCCGGATTGGGACCGACTACCGGCAGAGGCCCGGCAGGTCATCGATTGGGATGAGGGATACAGCACACGGCAGGTGAGTAAACTGGATGCGGCTTACCAGGCCCTGTACCGCGGTATCGTTTGCCGCAAACCTGAAATGGCCCTGCATCGCAGAAGCGTGGTGGCCACTTTGGAAGATAACTACCGCTTCCTGCGTAAATATTATCATCCCGCCTGGGTCATATACGTGCTGATGCTTCGCTTACTGGGGCTGAAGAATCCCTGGAAAGAAATACGCGCCTTCCTGCGTACGCGGGGACAAAAGCGCCTGGCTTTACACCAAAAGTTTTTTGCGCACGAATTGGCGGAAGCGCCGACGGGAGAAGCATCCCTCGAAGAGGAGAAAAAGGTGGCGGTCATTATTCCCACGCTCAATCGCTATGACTATTTACTGGATGGCCTCAAGGATCTGGAGCAACAGACCTACCGGAATTTTGAAGTGATCATCGTAGACCAGTCCGATCCTTACCGGAAAGATTTTTACGATCCATTTGATTTGCCGATCCGGCTGATCCGGCAGGAGGAACCCGCCTTGTGGTTGGCCCGCAATACCGCGGTGGAAGCCACCGACGCTGCGCTGCTTCTGTTTTACGATGACGATTCGCGGGTGGGCGCCGATTGGATTGCGCAGCACGTTTACTGTTTAAAGCATTTCGATTGCGATATTTCTTCGGGTGTAAGCCTGTCGCGTATCGGCGGGCGGGTCCCGGAGGATTATGCCTACTACAAATGGGCGGATCAGTTGGACACCGGCAACGTGATGATCCGGCGGGAGGTCTTTTACCGCACCGGCCTGTTTGACCGGCAGTTTGAGAAACAGCGGATGGGCGACGGGGAGTTCGGCTTGCGTTGTTACCTGGAAGGGTTTACCAATATTTCCAATCCGGTAGCCAAACGCATCCACCTAAAAGTTTCGGCGGGTGGGCTGCGACAGATGGGGCATTGGGACGCTTTTCGCTCCAAGGGCATCCTCAGCCCGCGGCCGGTGCCCAGCGTACTCTATCTTTACCGCAAGTATTACGGCAATCGTTCGGCTCGCTTGGCGGTGATGAAAAACCTCTTCCCCTCACTGGTGCCCTACCGCTTTAAAAGCAACCGCAAAGTGATGCTGCTGGGAAGTATTTTGGGGCTCTTTTGGCTACCCGTAGCCCTGATTCAGTTGTGGCGTTCCTGGCGTTTGTCTTCCGAAAAGCTGCGCCGGGGGCCATTGGTAAAACCGCTCGAACCGGCGAGATCGAAGGCTTTGAGCGGGTCAAAAAGTAAGTAGAAG
>CAYWHT010000865.1:0-1505 GCA_964458135.1 uncultured Saprospiraceae bacterium
GTGTACTAGCCCGGATTATCCAGAGGATGACGCACCGGTCCTTACACCCGGCCAGACAACCCTGCGGCTTGTATTATAGATGCTAGGAAGCCGCCCAAAAAACACAGATGGCGGCCGCGATACCGGTAAGCCAAAGCGCTCAGCCTGGTAAAGGGCTGGAATTGATTACCTTGCCCGCCGGCAAAGCAGCGCAAATGGATTATTATGGCGGCTACGACGGTTTGGGTAAAGCCCACGAAAAGATGGAGGCCTACCTGCAATTCAGGCAGTTGACCGCCGATGTCCCCGCCGTAGAAGAATACGTTACGGATCCCGGCGCCGAACCCGATGCTTCCAAGTGGCTGACCCGCTTGTACTATCCGCTGGAAGCAGACCGGTAGTGAATGTCAGGTCTTATCTACCAATAAGCAGGTAGAAGCAGTAGAATTTTAATATTTTGGATGCAGCACAAGCATAAATGCGCGATATGCACATCCAAAATGACCTACTGGTGGAGGTGGAGGCTTACGTACGAAGGTTCTTCGACGAATGCATTTCCAAGGATTACGTCTACCACGACTTTGAACATACGCAAGACGTGGTGCGCGCCGTGGAAGAAATTGGCCTTCCCTATCAGCTCAGCGAGCGGGAAATGGAAAACCTCAAGCTGGCGGCCTGGTTTCACGACACCGGTTACGACCGCGGCGCCGAACAACACGAGGAGCGCAGTTGCGACCACGCCCGCGCCTTTCTTCAAAAGTACGACTTCCCCGAAGAAGACCTCAAAACCGTGCTCCGTTGCATTCGGGCTACCAAAATGGAAGTAGAACCCCAAACCCTGCTGGAAAAAATTCTCTGCGATGCTGACATGAGCCACCTCGGCAATCGCACCTACTGGCAGCGCTGCGGGCGCGTGCGCCAGGAGCTTAACCTTACTCAAGACCATCTGATGTCCGACCGTGAATGGGTAGAATTTGAGCTGCGCTTCATCACCAGCCACCAATTCTACACCAACGCCGCCAGAGAGCTGTTGCAAGCCCGGAAGGACAAACACATTGAGCAACTGCGCAAACACCGCCGCCGCCTATTTCCCGAACTGGCCGAGCGCTACGAAAATGAGCATAAAAACGGGGAAGAAAAGAAAAAGAAGAAAAAGAAGAATAAGAATAAAGATGCCGATTTGAAAGAACTCAACCTGGGGCGCGGGGTGGAAACCATGTATCGCACCACTTACCGCACCCACATCAACCTGAGCTCGATTGCCGATAACAAGGCCAATATCATGCTGAGCATCAACGCCATCATCATTTCCATTGTCGTATCCAGTCTCGTGCCCCGCTTTGGTGATATGCCCCGCCTGATTATACCTACGATGATCTTACTGGCAGTTTGTCTGACAGCACTGGTATTCGCCATTTTATCTACCCGCCCCAAGGTCACGCAGGGGGTTTTTACACGGGAAGATATTGAGCAAAAACAATCCAACCTGTTGTTCTTCGGCAACTTCTACAATATGGATCTCGACG